>JAAYBH010000307.1 GCA_012718935.1 Clostridiales bacterium | reverse complement strand
TTGCCGTTTTTATCGCGGTGTTCTTTACGAATGATATCAACGTCATCGGTTACCTGTTCATCGCCGGCGGGGCCGGCTGGGCATTTATCAACATCAATTCCTATCCCTTTGTCGTCGGCATGACAAGCCCGGAAAACATCGGGACATATACGGGTCTGTACTACCTCTTCTCATCCTTGGCGTACATAGCCTCTCCGCCGCTTGCCGGTCTTCTGATGGACCGTTTGGGATACGGGATACTGTTCAGGTATTCGATTGTCGGATTTATTCTGGCGCTCATTTGCATTTTATTTGTCAGGACGCCGAAGGAAGCAGGGGTCAAGGCTGATAAAACCGTTTAAATCTGAAACGGGAGATACTATTATCTGAAATATTCAACAAGCATCTGAGAGGATAATTTTATGGCTGAAATTTATCTGGCCGGGGGCTGCTTCTGGGGCGCCGAGAAATACATCGCGTCGGTGCGCGGTGTTCTCGAGACGGAGGTCGGTTATGCCAACGGAGCAACTGAAAATCCGACGTATGAGGACGTCTGCCGCCGCGGTACCGGACACGCCGAAACCGTGAAGGTCATTTATGACCCGGGGATTCTCCCCCTTGATTTTCTTCTGTCCCTTTACTATGATGCGATCGATCCCACCTCCGTCAACAGACAGGGAGGCGATCGGGGCGTCCAGTACAGGACCGGCATCTACTACACGGACGCAAGCGACCTGCCGGTGATTCAGGAGTCTCTGGCAGGACTGGAGCGGAAGCTCGGCAAGGCGGTCGCCATCGAAGCAAAACCGCTGGAGAATTACTGCCCCGCCGAGGAATACCACCAGAAATATCTCGACAAGAACCCCGGCGGATACTGCCATATCGGGCGGGATCAATTCAAAAAAGCGGCGTCAGCCATTGTCAATCCCGCGCTGTATAAGCTGCCGGACAAGGATGCGCTACGCTCCGGGCTGACACCGGCGCAGTATGAGGTGACGCAGAACAGCGCGACGGAGCTGCCGTTTAAAAACGAATTCTGGAACCAGTACAAGCCCGGCATCTATGTGGATATCACGACGGGTGAACCTCTCTTTTCATCGACGGACAAGTTTGAGTCCGGCTGCGGCTGGCCCAGCTTCAGTAAGCCCATCGACCCCAATGTGGTCCGTGAGAAAAGCGACCTGACCCACGGAATGGTCCGCACCGAAGTCCGGAGCCGCGCCGGCGACGCCCACCTGGGCCACGTCTTCACCGACGGCCCGAAGGACAAGGGCGGCCTCCGCTACTGCATCAACAGCGCCTCTCTGCGATTTATACCAAAAGAAGATATGGAACGCGAGGGATACGGGCACCTGATCGAGCTGGTGGAATAAGCCGGGTTTTACCACAGAGAAACAAACATCCTGCCGTGTTCCGTCACGGCAGGATGTTTCAGTAGATGGTTATTTCTATTACAATGTGCCGTTTTTGAGCTCTTCTTCTGCTTTCTTCAAATCCTCCAGCCACAGGGCGGCGGAAGAGTCGCTGGGCATGCGCCAGTCGCCGCGGGGAGAGAGGCAGACGGAGCCGACCTTGACGCCGTCGGGGAGGCAGGAGCGCTTGAACTGTTGGGAGAAGAATCGCTTATAGAAGGTTTCGAGCCATTTACAGACAACCTCGGGCTGATAAACGCCGTCGAAGGCGAGCGTCGCGAGCTTTAAAATCTTAGCCGGGGCAAAACCGTTGCGCAGGAAATGGAACAGGAAAAAATCGTGCAGCTCGTACGGGCCTACGGTGTCCTCCGTTTTCTGGGCAATCTCGCCCTTCGGGTCCGGCGGCAGCAGCTCGGGGCTTATGGGTGTATCCAATATATCATATAAAGCGGCGGAGACTTTTTTGTTGTCCGCCGTGTCGGCGTACCAGGAAACGAGATGCCGGACAAGGGTTTTCGGGACGCCGCTGTTGACGCCGTAATGGCTCATGTGGTCGCCGTTATAGGTACACCAGCCCAGCGCAAGCTCGGACAGGTCCCCCGTGCCGACGACGAGGCCGCCCTCCTGATTGGCGACGTCCATGAGGATCTGCGTCCGCTCCCTGGCCTGGGCGTTTTCGAAGGTGACGTCGTAGACGTCCGCCGGATGCCCGATATTCACGTAATGCTGAAAGCAGGCTTCACCGATGGGAATTTCCTTCGGCGTGACACCCAGCTCCTTCATCAGCGTCAGGGCGTTTTGATAGGTGCGGTCCGTGGTGCCGGGACCGGGCATCGTGATGCCGATGATGGACGACTCCGGCAGCCGGAGCGCCTTGACGGCCTCCGTCGTCACCAGCAAGGCCAGCGTGGAATCAAGGCCGCCGGAGAGGCCGAGGACAGCCTTTTTAATGCCTGTTTTCCACATTCGCTCCGCAAGCCCCGTGGACTGCAGCTTGATAATCTCTTTGCACCGGCTGAACTTTTCCGTCTCGTCCCGGGGGATGAAGGGGTGTGCTTCGACCGTAAAGCTCTCTTTGACGTCCCGGCCGGCCTGTGTTAAAAAGCCGATAACCCGGTAATCGCCCGGTTCCCGCTTGTCCATGAAGCTGTTGAATTTCCGACGGTCATTATGCAGCTTTTCCATATCGATATCGGCGTAAATATAGGCCGGCGCTTCCGTCCAGGAGGATTCGCCGGCGATAACGCCGTTTGCAGCAATCAGGGCGTGGCCGTTAAAGACGACGTCGGTTGTCGATTCGCCCTGCCCGGCCGAAGAGAAAACATAGCCGGTCAGGCACCGCGCCGACTGCTGGCGGATCAGATCCCGGCGATAGTCGGATTTTGTCACTGTTTCGTTGCTGGCGGACAGATTCAGAATCAGATTCGCGCCGAACAGAACGTGACGGGAGCTGGGCGGGATCGGCATCCAGAGGTCCTCGCAGATCTCGACGCCGACGACGAGCTGTGACGACTCGTTTCTGAACAGGATGTTTTCGCCGAAGGGCACCTCCGCGCCGCACAGCCTGACTGTATCGCCAAGCCTGGCGGCGGCGGAGGTAAACCATCTTTTTTCGTAAAATTCATTGTAGTTCGGAACAAACGTCTTCGGGATCACGGCGAGAATCCGGCCGGAATGGAAAACCACGGCGCAGTTGAAAAGCTGGTTTTCCGCCGTCACCGGCATGCCGACGGCGGCCAGCACATCACAGCCGGCTGTCTCCTCAAGTATTGCCTGAAGGGCGGCTTCGGCGCCGGCCAGGAGCCCCGTCTGAAGGAACAGGTCGGCGCATGTATACCCGGTGATCGACAGCTCCGGGAAAACCATGACCTTGACGTCATGCTCAGAAGCGCCTTTTTTGATGAGGCTGACGATTTCCCGCGCGTTATAGGCCGTGTCCCCGACCCGGACGCGGGGCACGGCCGCCGCGGCGCGGACATACCCGTATTTCTCAAGTATCATATGTGCCACCTCCGGCAATGAGCGGGCGGACACAGGGGTCCGCCCCTACTATTATGCCATTAGCCATTATTTGTAGGGGACGACCCCTGTGTCGTCCCATTTTATTCATTTAATCCTCAATCGTCATGAGCATGAGCGTCAGGTCCGCTGCCCGGATAATTTCATCCACCGTGGTGAATTCGTCACAGGCGTGGATCCGGCTCATGGCGTTTGCCATCACAATTCCGGCGATGCCGTTTTGCGCGATGATGTTATTATCACTGCCCCCGAAGGTTTTTATCAGGGATACCGGCAGCTTCAGCTTGTTGCAGGCGTTTTCGAAACGCGTGACAACAGGATGCTCCAACGGTATCTCATACGCTTTCGACGCCGTGAAAACCTCGAACTCAAGTGATGCGCGAGCGGCGCTGCAGGAGCGCTCAAATTGTTTTTTGATGAGCTCCGCCTGCCGCTTTGCCTTTTCATGGCTGAGGCTGCGCACCTCGCCCTTGACGACGCATTTGTCCGGAACGATGTTTGTCCCCAGACCGCCGTTAATCGTGCCGACGTTCATGGAGGTCTCCTCGTCAATCCGGCCCATGGGCATCAGGCTGATGGCGTCGGCGGCGACGGCGATGGCATGGATGCCCTTCTGTGGTGAAAAACCGGCGTGGGAGGCTCTGCCGTGGATGGTAGCGGTGAAGGACAGGATTGACGGCGCCGCATATGCCGCCGTGCCCACCGGACCCGTCAGATCGAGAATATAGGCCTCCTCCGACATGACCTTGGCAAACTCAAACACCTGGCTGCCCTTGCAGTAAACCTCCTCGGCGACAGTGAAAAGCACCTCGATTGGCCCGTGGGGGAGGGCTTGTTCCTTAATGACAATCAGTGCCTCCAGAATCGCCGCGACGCCGGTCAGGTCGTCGGCTCCCAGCACGGTATTGCCCCGGCTCCTGATCGTCCCGTTGCTTTCGATCACGGCTGTTTTGCCCCTTGACGGTTCGACGGTATCCAGGTGGGCGACAAACAGGAGCGGCCGCCTGGCGGGATCGCCCTTCATGAATCCGTATATATTGCCACAGTTGCCGCCGGTCCGCTCTCCGGCGGCGTCCTCAATGACCATCATCCCCAGCGCCTGCAGCTTTTTTTTGACATAATCGCCCATTTCCCGCTCTTTGTAAGACGGGCTGTCTATAGCGACGAGTTTTGTAAATTCGTCGATGATGCGCACCTCGTTGATACCCATCTCTCATACCCCAATATATATATTCCCTCTCTCTTGACATAAAATGATATCATAAAGAAGATAAAATGAACAGTGCTATTTACAGTATCAAGGGGGTATACGAATGGAAATCATCGAAATCAGGACAAACGAAGCGCCTGCGGCCATCGGGCCGTATTCACAGGCGCTTCGGGCAGGCGGCTTTATATACACGTCGGGACAAATTCCGCTGGACATAAACGGTGCGGTTGTGACCGGCGGCATCTCCGAACAGACCCGGCAAGTCCTTCTGAACCTGCAGGCTGTCCTGAGCGCCGCCGCTTCTGGTTCTTTTGACGTTGTGAAGACAACAGTTTTTCTCAGGGATATGAACGATTTTTCGGAATTCAACGAGGTTTACGCCGGGTTTTTCAGCGCTCCGTACCCCGCCCGGTCCACCGTCGAGGTTGCCCGCCTCCCGAAGGACGTTCTGATCGAAATCGAGGCCGTTGCCGTTGTAAGATAGGCGGGAGAGTCGCCGCCAGGGCAATATACGGGTGTTTTGTGAGACTCAGTATTTGCCGGTTCGGGATTCTCAGGTATAACGGAATATTATGCGGCCGGACAGTCAAACCTAAACCGAACGGAGGTTGTTGGCGGATATGTCAAAGACAGGTGTCGGTGTGACGGTCATACGCAAGGAAGCGCACGAGAAGGTGACCGGCGGCGCGAAATATACGGCCGACTTTTACTTTGCCGGGGTCATGACGGCGCGTCTGGTGACAAGCACCTGCGCCCACGGCGTCCTCCGGAGCATTGATACAGACGAGGCTGCCGGAATTCCGGGGGTGCGGGCGATCCTGACGGGCAGGAGCGATTCCGTGCTGTGCGGTTCGATTATTGAGGACAGGCCGCCGCTGGCGCGGGAGAGGGTGCGGTATTACGGCGAGCCGATTGCTCTTGTCGTGGCCGAAAGCGCCGGCCAGGCGGCGGCGGCGGCAGCCCTCGTTCGGGCGGAATACGAGCCGCTGCCCGTCATATGTTCACCGGGCAAGGCGCTGGAGCAGGGCGCGTTTTTAATCCATGAAAATCTCGGGAGCTACAAAAAGGTCGTTCCCGATGTCTATCCTGAACCCTGCACGAATATCTGCCACCGTGAAAAAATCAGAAAAGGCAACATCACAAAGGGCTTTGAAGAAAGCGCCGTGACTGTTCAGGGGCGCTTTACGCTGCCGCAGTCGGATCACATCGCCATGGAGACGCGGGCGGCGGAGGCGTCCATATCGGCTGACGGGATGGTCCGTATCCGGACATCAAGCCAGGCGCCCTTCGAGGTTCAAAAGCTGCTGAGCACCGTATTTCAGTTGGAGGAATCCAAGGTTATCGTGGAAACGCCGCTTGTGGGGGGCGGCTTCGGCGGAAAGGCGGCCATCCAGCTGGAGATACTGGCGTATCTGGCGTCACGAGCCGTCGGCGGACGGCCTGTCCGCCTTGTCAACACCCGGGAGGAGGACATGGCGTCGTCGCCCTGCCGGATGGGGCTGGAGGCGACGATCAGGCTGGGCGCGGCGAATGACGGGATGCTGAAAGCAGCTGAAATGACCTTCCTTGTGGATGCGGGCGGGTATGCCGACATAGGCCCCCGTCTGGCAAAAGCCATCGTCGTCGGCTGCACGGGGCCATACAATATGGAAAACGTCTCCTGCGACAGCTTGTGCGTCTATACAAACCACCCTTATGTCACATCCTTCCGCGGCTTTTCCCACGCGTCTGTGTCGTTCTGCGTCGAGCGCATGATGGACAAGCTGGCCAATAAGCTCCGCATTGATCCCGCCGCGCTGCGGTATAAAAACGCTCTGGCGCCGGGCCAGACGTCGCCGACGCAGGTCAAAATCACGGAAAGCAACTGCGGCAATCCCAAGGTGTGTATCGAGCGGGTCAAAAAGCTCGTTCAATGGGAGGAAGGCGACCGCCTGGACATGGGGGGGAACAAGATCAGGTCAAAGGGGATAGCCGCTTTCTGGAAAACGTCCAACTCACCGCCGGACGCCATTTCCGGCGCGTTCATTGATTTCAATACGGACGGAAGCGTCAACTTGAGCTGCGGCTGCGTCGAGCTCGGTCCCATGATGAAAACGACGGCGGCGCAGATACTGTCCGAGGCGCTGAAAATGGATATCAGCCGCATCCACGTCACTATGGGCGTCAATACTTCGTCCTCGCCGCGCCACTGGAAAACGGTGGCCAGCATGACGACGTTCATGCTGGGACGTGCCGTCCTTCACGCCGCCGGAGACGCGGCGATACAGCTTAAGAGCATGGCGGCCGTCGTCATGAGATGCGCACCGGAGGATCTGGACATCGAGGACGAGCGGGTGTACCTGCGCAGCGATCCGACGGTATATCAAACCTTTAAAGACCTGGTGCACGGCTATCATTATGAAAACGGCAACGCCTTCTACGGACCTGTTCTCAGCAAGGGCGGCTTTATCATGAACGACCTCAATTATCTGGACAGGGAGACGGGCAGGGGGAAATCCGGCCCGTACTGGACTGTGGGCGCGCAGGCGGTGGAGGTGGAGTACGACACGCGGGAGCACACATACCGCCTGGTGAAAGCGGCTACGGTCATCGATGCGGGAAAGGTCATCAACCCGGCGATGGCGGAAGCGCTGATTAGAGGCGGTATGTGCATGGGCTTCGGGCTCGGCAGCCGGGAGTATTTTCAGTACGATCCGGCGGGGAAGGTGCTGGATACGAGCCTCCGGACGTATAAGATCATGCACTTCGGCCAAACGCCTGAGTATCTCGTGGAATTTGTTGAAACGCCGTTTGTCGAAGGGCCATACGGCGCCAGGGGGCTCGGGGAGCACGGCATTGTCGGGATCCCGGCAGCGCTGGCAAACGCCCTGTCCGCCGCCGCCATGTGCGAGCTGGACGAGCTGCCCGTTACCCCGGAAAAAATCTGGCTGGCAAAAACGGGAGGGCACGTATGATCCCTTTTGATTTCGAGTATTACAGGCCTGAATCCGTGGAAGAAGCCGTCAGGTTGTATCAGGAGCTGGAGACCGCGGGGAAAGCGCCCGTCTGGTACGGCGGCGGCAGCGAGCTCATCAGTATGGCCCGCGTCGGAAACAGACGCTTCGGCGCCGTGATTGACATCAAAAGCATCCCTGAATGCAGGACGCTTGGTTTTGACGGTGAACGCCTGAATCTCGGCGCCGCCCTCACCCTGGACGAATTGAGCGCATCGCACAAATTCCCCCTCCTGGGGCAAACGGCCGCCCGGATCGCCGACCACACGATACAGAGGCGGATTACCCTCGGCGGCAATCTGGCCTCGACGATTATCTACCGTGAGGCGGTCCTGCCGCTCCTCCTGTCCGACGCCGAGCTGACGACAGCCGGCCCCGGTGGTCTCAAAAAATACGCAATCCGCGATATTTTCAGGGAACGCCTGCAGCTGCCGAAGGGGGAGTTGCTCGTCAGCGCCGCCGTTGCGCGGGAATTTATCGAGGCGCCTTATTTTCACATTAAGAAAACGAAAAACGAAAAGATTGACTATCCGCTCATAACGACAGATGCCCTCATCGCCGGGGGCAATCTGCGTATCGCCTTTTCAGGCTTGGCCGCTTATCCCCTCAGGGATGTCGCCGCGGAGAGCATCCTGAACGATCAGCGCCTCAGCCTTGAGGAGCGGGCTGAGCATGCCGCGCAATTCCTCTCCGGTGTTTATCTGGACGACATGAACGGTTCATCATCCTACCGGCGATTTGTCCTGAAAAATACGGTCGTGAACATTCTGGAATCAATAAAGGACGCTGAAATGCCATGTATACGCTGAAAGATAAGACGATTGCGGCGCTCCGGGTCAACGGCCTTGAGAGAGAGGCGGTAATCCGCCCGGGGGATACCCTGCTGGATACGCTGCGGGACGGTCTCGGGCTGACCGGCGCTAAGCCCGGCTGCCTTAACGGCGACTGCGGGGCCTGCACCGTCCTTGTCGACGGCTTGCCGGTCAAGTCCTGCCTGATGCTGACAGCCGAAGTCATCGGCCATGAGATCACAACGGTCGAGGGAATTTTGAACACGCCCATTCAGCAGGCCTTTATCGATATGTTCGCGTTCCAGTGCGGCTACTGCACCTCCGGCTTTCTCATGGTCTGCTACGCCCTGTCACAGCTGAACCCCAAGCCCTCCGATGCCGATATCGACCATTGGCTGGAGAGCAACATCTGCCGCTGCACCAGCTATGAGGAGATCGGAAATGCGATACGGGCGGCAATAGGAACATAGATACATTTGTTTATGAGTGCGGACCACCCGGATCGACCATGATTCTGCTGGACAAAGCGCTGTCTATATTATATACTCAACCACAGGAATACTATAATATTACAGGAGGGGAAGACCATGGCAGACATGCCTATAATCAAAAACCTGAAAAGAGAAGAAAACGTATTTGAGCTGAAACCCTGGCGATCAATTCACAAGACGATTACAAAACCTATGGTGACAGGCTTGGGTCCGGCGGAAATTAAAGAATCTGCCCTGGCCATGGGCTTTGCGCACATCACAGCACCCGATATACTAGGCAGCCCCACACATATTCACCCGTTCGATCAATGGATATACCTTATCGGCGCCGAGGATTTCTCCGAATTTGATGCCGATATTGAATTCACCTTGGGCGATGAGATACTACATATCAATTATCCCTGCTACATTTTTATCCCCAAAGGCGTCAAGCACTGTCCTTTGGATATCAAGCGCGTCGGAAAACCGTTTATCTTTATCGATGCCAGCATTACTCAAGAAGCATCTGTCCGCCCGGATACAGTAGCCAGCACGCACCGTCCCACATATCAAGCTCTTAATAACAAGGATTGAGACGGTCGGAAAATCTAATCTATCAACCGAAATTGATACAAAAAGGGCCAGTCCGCAAGGATTGGCTCTTGTTGTAATTAATTTGATAATCGCTGAAATAATGATATAATGATATTCGTTTTCACCCATTATCATCTTAAGACGTTAATGGAATTGTTCAGATAATGCCGGCACTGTGGAATAATACAGAAAGAGGATAGATATTACATGAGCAGTATCCTTGTTGAGGAGTTCGGGGAAGAACACCTGCAAAGCGCCCTGGACATATACAATTATTATATCAAGAATACGACGGCGACCTTTCATGCCCACGAGATGTCAAAAGACGAGATGCGGGAGCTCATTTTCTATCATAGCGACAAATATAAAACCTTTGTGCTGAAGGAAAACGAAATGGTCCTCGGCTATGTCAGTCTGAAGCAGTACAGTAAAAGAGAAGCGTATGATGCCACGGCGGAAGTGACGGTGTATCTGAAGCACGACTGCATCGGACGCGGCATCGGCAGCCGGGCTGTCCGGTTTATTGAGGGATACGCAAAGGATAAGGGGATGCGCGCACTGCTGGCCGGCATCTGCGGTGAAAATACTCAGAGTATCCGGCTCTTTGAGCGGAACGGCTTTTTCAAATGCGCGCATTACAGGGAGGTCGGCAGGAAGTTCGGACGGATACTGGACGTTGTGGCCTACGAGAAGATCATTGCAGGCGTTTGCGATGATACCCAAACAATGCTATAATCAACAAGGTGCATGCAGAAGGCCGCTGCGGCGTCGAATGTCATGATGGAGTTCAGGTGATTTGAATGCTTTCTCCAGGTAAAATTACAATTGCCCGTTATCTGAAAATTGCCGTTGATATCGCCGCGAGGATCGTCGCCGGGGATTTGGTGGTCGGCGAAAAAATCAAGGGCCGGTCCGTCTTGTCCACCGAATATAACGTTTCGCCGGAGACGATCCGGCGCGCCATGTCGATATTATCGGACAAGGAAGTCGTGGAGGTCAATATCGGGAGCGGCATTACCGTTTTGTCGCGGGAAAAAGCCGTCGAATTCGTCAAGAGCTTTAAAGACGACGAAAGCATCTCCGAGCTCAATATGCACCTGCACACACTGTTTGATAAAAGAAAGGAAATCGACGAGGAAATCTCCGACACTGCCAAACAGATTATCGATATGTACAAATATATGCGTTCGGATCTGATCACTCCCGTTGAAATCCGGCTGCCGGATGATTCCCACATCATCGGCCAGAGCATCGGCGCCCTGCAGATCTGGCACAATACCGGAGCAACCATCATCGGCGTGGTACAGGATAACCAGGTCATCATTTCTCCCGGCCCCTATTACGAATTCGCCAGAGATGACAATGTCCTGATCGTCGGCGACGAAAATGTGATCGAACGGTTCAACGTATTTATTAACAACAGGTAATGAGTATGAATCATCTCAAAAAATCTCTGCCGACAGGCAGAGATTTTTTTGTGGCGGCTTGACACGTTGTAAGCTGCTGTGGTATTATGCGAACAGACAACTTTGGTAAATTATGCAGGTTGTTAGAAAAATAATAACAAATATAGAAGTAAATGACAATAGATTCAACTGATATGGAGGGACGGTCGTTATGTATGAGACAATGAGCGTAAATACGGTAAATGTCGGTATCGGATTTGTGACGGGCAGGAGGAGCTTCAGGCAAGTTGTCCGTACGTACGCCGAAAATTGGGAGGAGTCAGGTCTGACCGGCTGGTCAAGGCTGAACATAAGTATTTATGTGGCCTACGATCTGAAGTATAAAAATACAAGCCCGGAGGATTACAGGAATCTGGATAAACGGGTCACCGATATCGTCGACTATCCGCATTACCTGGGCGAGGCGGCCATCAACAGCGAGAGGGCGAAGCTTACAAGTCTTGGCGTTATCAGCAAGAACGAAGCCGAGCTGCTGTTCGGCGAGGGGTATGCCAAGAAAAGAAACATCATCCTGTATTTTGCTTTGAAAAGCAAAAATGATTATCTGCTGTTTCTGGATGACGACGAATACCCGGTAGCTGTATCGAAAGACACAGGCGGTCTTGTCTGGAGAGGACAAAGGGTATTGGCGACTCATCTCGAATCGATACCAGCCTCAGACATAACATACGGGTACCACTGCGGTTATATTTCACCCATTCCCTATGTCCGGTATAATAAAGTCCTGACTGAAAATGATTTCCGGATATTTATCGAGACAATTAGTAACGATATTATTTCGTGGGATTCCATCAAGCAAAAAATGAGCGACGGTGGCGTTACATTTGCAGATAAGCAGGTCATCGAAAATCGATCTGTCGAAACTGTCGGCGAGGTCCGCGGCGCGAAATTTATTTCGGGCTCCAACCTGTGCATCAACTTGAAAAACACGGAGAACCTCTATCCGTTTTATAATCCGCCGGGGGCAAGGGGCGAGGATACTTTTTTAAGCACCTGCCTGTCAAATTCAAATGTCCTTAAGGTGCCCTGCTACTCGTTTCACGACGGGTTTTCGGCATATCAGCAACTGCTTTGCGGGGCGCTGCCGGAGACGCTGAAGCCCATATGCGCCGGGAGAAGTGGTATCAACGACAGATTTCTAAAGGCCTGCATCGGCTGGATCCGGTATAAGCCGCTCTTTGTGTACATCACAGACCGCCGCGGTTACGATGATGCGATTCGGAGGATGAAAGAAAATCTGCATCGTGTGCTCCCGAAAATCAGTGCGTATTTCGGAAGTGACGAATTCATGAGGCTGCCGGCTGAACTGGATTTTTACTCGGGCCGGGTGGAAGAGCATTATCAAATGTTTGAAGCCACAAAACTGGCGTGGCGGAAGGTGGTCCGTTACCTGAACGATAAAAATAGCCGCGTCCTGACACAGGTAAATTAGGCTGGAAAAACAGTCGCGGATCGCAGCGTTTTCATGAAAAAAACCGGCCGAATGGCCGGTTTTGCCGTATATAATATGTTTATCCGTTTGTTTCAGCGTTTTCCATGATGACCTGCTTCGGGAAGGCGCTGTCGCCGTGTTCCTTCAGGAAGGTCGTGTTGATAAAGCCCTTGATGTTAGCGCCGTCCGCGATGGAGATGGTGTTTGTGTTAATATCACCGGCGACAATCGCATTGGGGTGGAGCTCTATTTTGCTGCCGATTTCGATATTTCCCTTGACCTTGCCGTCGATGCTGGCAAACTGCGCCGTCAGATCGCCCAGAAGGATTGAGTCGTTATCAATATAAGTACTTCCTTTGGCGAAAACATTGCCCTGAACGGAAGAACCCTTCATTTCGGTGTTGCTGCAGACCAAATCACCGATCAGCATACCGCGGATATTCGCGTCCTTCAGCACATCCACCTTGCCTCGGACATTCCCGTCGATGGTGATGTTGGCCAGGGTGCGGATATCACCCACGATCATGGTGCTCTTCGAAATGACGGTCATTTCGTCGGACTGCCGGAACATTCTGCCGTAATCGCCGCTCTGGGCGGATGTATAGCCGTCGGATTGATAGACCGTATGATCTTCAAAGTTCGGTGGATTCTGCCAATCTGTTTCACCCATACTCATAGCCAGCCGCGAGGATTCCTGATCAAAGCCGGACACACTTTGGCCATGTGAAGCCGGCTCGTCTTTTGCCGGCATGTCCAGATAGGAGTCAAGGTTTGATTTGGTTTTGGATTTTTCCTCCAGCTCAGAGCCCACCAGGCCGCCTTTGTTGATAAGTTCCTTGAGCGCCTGGTTAAAATTCTCTTTCAGACCCATATGAGTTCTCCTGTTCTATATGATGATAGGTGCATGGCAGTATGCACATAGGTCGACGACTTCCTAAAACGAATGGCCCAGGCATCCGGGATTGCTTTATCCGTTACCGGCCTTTAGCTCTATGATTTCGTCAAGCTGCTGCTGGAGCGTCGTATAGTGATTGCTCATGGTTTCGTTAAACTGCTGCAGTATTTCGGCCGCCTTATCATCCAGCTTCTTGTCCAGATGCTTTTGAATGGCAGCTGTTTCAGATTTTACCAATTTGGATAGCTCGCGCTGGATTTCGGCCTGCTGCCCGCTGATCGCATCCTTATTATTTGCCAAAGAGTCATCGATTTTTGCTTCAAGCGCCGCCATCTGGCTTACCAATGAAGCATTCAGCTGTAATTGGAGTTCGTCGATCTGCATATCCAGGGAGTTGTCGACTGTCTGCTGAAACGCCGGAATCTGGGTATCAAAAGAATTATCCAGTAAATTTGAGAGGCTGTCGACCAATTCGTTTTTCCCGGATTTGTCGTATTGCCTGACAATTTCCTGAACCTCTGCGAGTCTGCTGCTTGTGGCATCATACTTGATTCGGTAATCGACGGCAAAATACGTGAGCAAAGCAATGAGCAGCACCAGAACCAATATAATCAGATGCTTGAAGAATCTTACGCTCCCAAAATACATTCGTTTCACTCCACAAAGATTTTTGAAGGTCATTCACGTTCCGTGTATTTTGTAGATTTTTGGAGGTTCAAACTTTGGTTCATTATATAGTGACCTATACTAAAAGTCAACTGCCGGAGGGGGTGGCGCCTTGTAAAAAAAGCATGTTGATGCGCTTTTCAAATTCCATTTCAAGGCAGACATAATAAAGAGAAAACAGCATATCCACCGCGCCGAGAAAGAAAAGATTGTGATTGCTGATTTCTGCCAGCTCCGGTATTGTGGTGAAGATATAAGTCCTGAACCATTCCGAACTGTAGGGAGCGATGTCTTTACCCTTTTTAACATCCGATGCGATCTGCCGGAAGCTTTCTGAAATCGCGTCGCTGTGATTGATGACACCTTTTTCCATGACGGCCTCATAGACGGCTGATATCTGCCTGGATGTCATATAGCTGCCCCCCACTGACACATGGCAGAGCGACGGAAGCCTGACGGCAAAACTGTAGATAATCAGGCGGAAGATGTCGAAATACTCGCGGGTATTCATGGGGGCGCATGCCTTGTCGTCAATGGAAATATGAAAAACGCCCATGATATCGGCGTTGAAGATATTGTTCAGGATCACCTTGAAAAAATCCTTGATATCGCAGTTGTAATAGTTCTCAGCAGTCAATGCGTAGAGGTATTTCGTCGCTTTGAAAAGATTGGCCCCCGCCTTCAGAATCATATCCGTCAGCTGCGTCACGGCTTCCGACTCGTTCGTAAAGTTCATATCCCAACCATCCGTTCAATGTCAAACTCTGTTGAATTTTGCCGAATATGTCATTAAAAAAATTATATCCCATTGAAAAGTGAAATACAACATTGTTTTTTTGGTCGGCTAGAAATATTATTAGGATTGAAAACAAATGCGCTCTATGCTAAGATTTTACATGATATAGCGTATTATTTGGGAAATGGAGTTTTTATATGAAAGACATCATTTCATTTTCCGTTCCGGGAAGCACTTCAATTCACGACCTTCAGCTGGGCTTGACGCTCATACGTTTTCTGGAGTTTGATTTGAAGTATTTCGGGGAGCAGTGCGCCCAAATATACCGCCGCCAGCTGCGCGAGGGGGAAGATGCCCTCCCGAAGGCGCTGGCCTTCAAGGAATTGCTGCGGAACTGCCATCCTTACTGCGCGGCGCTCCTTCAAACAGAATTTGACAAAATTGCACTTGACTGCGTGATTGAATATATCTGCACATCTGAAAACATGGGACTTGAGGAGCTGTGGGTTAAAAATATGTCGGCGGACGACGTGTTCGGCCAGGCTCTGTTTGAACGGATTACCGAATATAAAACAGGATATGCCATCAATCAATGGACGAACCTGCAGCGGATGCAGGCCTACGCAGCGGCGAAGACGGCCGTCATATACGGGGGTCCCGAGGCTGACGCCTCCGTACATAAGGCGCGGAAACTCTATTATGACACCGCCTTCAGGATGACGGCATCACAGCTTGGCTTCGGGATCGCCGACCTGCCGGGCGTCAGGATTTCAAGCATCCCGTTTCTGCCGGAATCACCCGCCATGATGAAAAACGCCGTGAACACGCTTGAACCGCTCATCACGTCGAAGCTGGAGGGCGTCGAAGCCAGGGAGCCTTTAAGGGGCAGGGACTGCGTACGGGATCAGATGGCCGGAGCGGCTCTGAATATGATGATGAGCATTAAGCAGCCGGAAATCGATGTAATTCTGCAGATTATCCAGACGTACGGCGCCCTTCCGAACACTGTGTTCGAGCCCACCGGCTTCAAAGCCGTCATCGACCTGGAATTCGACCAGCTTATCGAAAAGGGCTTTTATCTCCGCACCGAGGAGCGGGGCTATACCCGCGTCAGATATTCGACGCGAAGGGAGATTATTCAGGAACGATCCCCAATGCCGCCTTCTCCGGCCGAAATTTTCGGCCCCGCAGTACCGCCGCCGCCGACCCCCCCCGAGAAGAAGATCATTCCTGCGGAATCGATTCTGAAGGATTTGAGCATACAAGCCGGAGAAAAAAAGGTGGAGGAAGACACACAGCCGGCGAACATCAAGGACATTGTCGCGGATTTAAACGGTAGCACGGCCAACGTCAGGACGATTATCGAGATGGCCGAGGACCCGAACCGGAAAGAGTCAAAGAAGAGGACCATGCAGGAAGTCAATATGCGCTGCAACCTCATCTGGACCAGCATGAATGTCCGCTCCGGCTGGAGCATATCGGCGGAGGAGGCTTCAGAGTGGTTCAGGTATCTCACGCGGCTTCGTTACGGCATCGGTACAGGTGAGCTGACGCCCCAGGCGCTGGATAAATTCCTGGACGCCACGCTGGAGGTCTACAAGCTTCTGCCTGAAAATGCGTAAAACCCGAAATTTGATGCATTATGTCAGGAAAAATCATACCGGATTTTTCTTGACATAATTTTTTCGAATGCGGATTATGTATACCGGAGGATATGACTGATGAGAAGAAGCCTTTCATTATTCGTTATCCTAGCACTGGCGATTTATATCGGTGTCGGCGGCTGTGCCGCTACACCGCCGGATACAGTCCCGGCGGCAACGGCCGACACTGCTGTGACGCAGGCAGGTATAGATACGGCGCAGCCGGTATCCGCCGATATTCCCGAGCTGGAAGCGGTGTCCGGGACCAAGCCGCCCGAAAGCACGCCTTCACCGGCGGCATTACAGGTTTCCGAAGCGGCGCCTTTGACGAAAGCCGAGCCGGCATCTCCACCACCCTCACCGGAGGCCACCGAAAACAGAATCGTCCCGTCCCGCGTCCCGATTCTCTATTATCACAGCATCAGCGATCAGCCGGTCGGCATTTACGAGCTC
>JAAYBH010000306.1 GCA_012718935.1 Clostridiales bacterium | reverse complement strand
TGGCAGGCGGCGAAATGGCCGCTGGAGACCTCGCGGAATTCAGGTTCCTCTTTGGCGCAAAGTTCGTCCGCATAAGGACAGCGGGTGCGGAAGCGGCAGCCGGAGGGAGGGTTCACAGGACTGGGCACGTCGCCCTCCAGGACGATGCGGTTGGTCGCGCGGGCCGCTTTCGGGTCGGGGACCGGGATCGCAGAGATGAGGCTGCGCGTATAAGGATGTACGCTGTGAAAGGTCAGCTCGTAGCTGTCGGCCAGCTCCACCAGCTTGCCAAGGTACATCACGCCGACGCGGTTGGATATATGCTTGACAACGCTCAGGTTGTGGGCGATGAACAGATATGTCAGCCCCAGCCGCTCCTGCAGTTCCTCGAACATATTGACCACCTGGGCCTGTATGGAGACGTCAAGAGCCGAGACAGGCTCGTCACAGACGATGAACTCGGGTCGGACGGCCAGGGCTCGGGCGATACCCACCCGCTGGCGCTGACCGCCGGAGAACTCGTGGGGATAACGGTTTGCGTGTTCGGTATTAAGCCCCACAAGGCTCAGGAGCTCCACAATACGGTCCCTCCGGTCCTTTTTTGTCGGCGACAGCTTATGGATGTCAATGGCTTCACCGATGATATCGCCGACAGTCATGCGGGGATCGAGGCTTGCATAGGGATCCTGGAATACGATCTGCATTTTCCGCCGGTAGGGAAGCATGTTGGCGTGGGTAATGTCCTTGCCGTCGTAGAAAATTTTACCGGCAGTGGGCTCGTAAAGACGTAAAAGCGTACGTCCGACGGTGGTCTTCCCGCAGCCGGACTCGCCCACCAGGCCCAGAGTCTCGCCTTTGTCGATCCAAAAAGATACATCGTCCACAGCTTTAACGACTTTTTTTTCGAAAAGCATGTCGCCCTTGACGGGGAAGTACTCCTTCAGGTGCTGAACCTCAACTAATTTATTGTTTTCCATTACGACAGCGCAGCCTCCTGTCCTTCAAATTCCGCTTTGTCCAGAAGCCAGCACGCGCTGTAATGTGCGTCGCCGAGCTGGGTATAATCCGGCATTCGGCTGAGACAGATTTTCATGCAGGAACGGCAGCGGGGCGCGAAGGGGCAGCCTGCCGGAGGATTCAGCATGTCCACCGGCTGCCCTTCGATCGGGACAAGCCGTTTATGATCCTTATCATAAAGATTCGGGATGCTTTGAAGCAGGCCCTTTGTGTATTCGTGTGACGGATGATAAAAGATATCATCCGTTGTTCCGCTTTCAACCACCTTGCCTGCATACATGACGGCGATACGGTCGCACATTCCGGCCACAACACCCAGGTCATGGGTGATGAGGATAATCGACATGTTCAGCTTTTGCTTCAGCTCCATCATCAGTTCCAGAATTTGCGCCTGGATGGTCACATCCAGGGCTGTGGTGGGTTCGTCGGCAATCAGCAGCTTTGGCTCGCAAGCCAGGGCAATGGCGATCATCACCCTTTGCCGCATGCCTCCGGAGAGCTCGTGGGGATATTGCTTCAGGCGTTTGTCGGGCTCATTGATACCGACGAGACCCAGGAGCTCACGGGCGCGAATGTTTGCCTCGCGCCTGCTCTTGCCGGTATGCAGCGTGATGACCTCCCGGATCTGCCGGCCTACGGTATACACCGGGTTGAGACTTGTCATCGGATCCTGAAAGATAATGGAGACCTCTTTACCCCGGATCTTCCTGAGCTCGCGCTCTTTCATTTTGTTGATTTTATGACCGTTGAACCAGAGCTCGCCGTCGATAAGCCTACCGGGGTGGGCTGTCAGGCCCATCAGGCTGTAAGCGGTGACAGACTTGCCGGAGCCGCTCTCGCCCACGATGCCCAGCACCTCGCCCTCGCGGACATACAGCGACACATCGTTTAAGGCCTTTACCTCGCCTGCAGGCGTAAAGAAGGAAAGCCTCTCGTTTTTAATATCGACCAGGTATTCATTCATGTGTCTTCCCTCCTCAATGCTTCAGTTTGGGATCAAACGCATCCCGGAGGCCGTCACCGAACAGATTAAAGCTGAGAATGATAAGGCTGATGAGGAGCGCAGGCGCCAGCAGTCTGTAGGGGTATGTATTAAGACCGTTGAGCGCGTCGCTGGCCAGGGAGCCCAGGGAGGGCATGGGGATCGCAACACCCAGACCGAGGAAGCTCAAAAAGCTTTCGGTAAAAATGGCGGAAGGTATCTGCAGCGTCGTCGTGACGATCAGAATGCCGATGCAGTTTGTGAGGAGATGCCTCCGGATAATGCGGCCGCTCCCGGCGCCCAGCGCCCTGGCAGCGGTCACAAACTCATTTTGCTTGAGCGTGAGCACCTGGCTTCGGACGATGCGTGCCATGCTTACCCAGTACAATAGGGCAAAAACAAGAAAAATGCTGATCAGATTGACGCCCACCGTTTGAATCCAGTGGAAGCCATCCTTTTCCGACAGCGCGGTCATCGGTTCCTTGATGGCAAAGGATATGAGAATGATCATCAGAATATCGGGCAGCGTATAAATGATATCCACGATACGCATCATGATCTGATCCGCCCAGCCGCCGAAAAAGCCAGACACAGCCCCGTAGATGGAGCCGATGACCAGGATGATGGCGGAGGCAATCAGGCCGACCAGCAAGGAAATGCGGCTGCCCATCATGACACGGACAGCGTAGTCGCGGCCCAGGCCGTCGGTGCCGAGCATATGGGGAAACACATGCTCGCCGGCGTCGATCCGGGCTTGTTCCTGCGCGGAGTACTGCATGGGGGCGAGGTTTTCGGAGCCTTTGATCGTCTGTTCATACTTATACGGGTACAGACCCGGGACGGCAAAGGAAAAGATAATGATGACAAGAATAACAGCCATGCTCACCATTGCCACCGGATTCTTCAGGAGGCGGTGCAGGGACTCCCTCCAGAAGCTGACACTAGGGCGCATCTGCACCAGGCTCTCCTTTTCCTCGCTGGAAGCGGGCAGAAAATCATCAACATTCAGTTGAAGACTAAGCGGGTTTTTTTTCATAATTCTGTCCTCCTCATTTCAGCTGGATGCGCGGGTCGACGAACTTGTAGGCGATATCCACAAGCGCGTTAAGAACAACAATGAGCGCGGCCAGAAAGATTGTGGTACCCATGATCACAGTATAATCCCGCTGCAGGATAGAGCTGACGAACTGACCGCCCAGGCCGGGAATTACAAAGATTTTTTCCACGACAAAAGTACCGGCCAGCAGATAAGCCAGCATCGGGCCGGCGTATGTGATGACGGGTAAAACGGCGTTGCGCAGAGCCTGCATAAAAAGGCAGCGCATCTGGGAGAAGCCCTTCGCCCGCGCCGTTCGCATATAATCCTGACCGATGACGTCCAGCATTGATGAGCGCATCAGGCGGGTGATATACGACGTGGGATAGAAGGATAGGGCAAATACGGGTAAAAGATAATGG
Organism: Clostridiales bacterium; assembly: GCA_012718935.1. Lineage (GTDB taxonomy): Bacteria > Bacillota > Clostridia > Oscillospirales > Oscillospiraceae > Sporobacter. Next base: position 1,108 of record JAAYBH010000306.1, on the reverse strand, counting down.
AGCGGCGACGTGAGCCCCAATGTCGGCAGCCACCCCAACCAGACGCCGAATATGTACATCCCCACCGTGCAGATGATAAAGCTGGGGAATGCTGCGCCGCAGGTGGCAATGACGGTAATCACCTTATCAATCCATTTCCCGCGCTTTAAGGCGGCAATGCTGCCCAAGGGGATGCCGACGATAAGCGCCGCAGCCATGGAAAGGCCGCCGAGCCTGGCCGAGACAGGGAATCTGTCGACGATGATTTCGGAGACGGTACGGCCCCGCTGCTTGAGGCTCAGGCCGAAATCACCCTGGATGATGCTGGACATATAATTTTTGTACTGGACAATCAGCGGCTTGTCCAGCCCGAATTTTTCCTTAAGAGACTGCTGGGCTTGCGCGCTGATGGATTTCTCGGCGATGAAGGGGCCGCCGGGTACGAGATTCATCAGGAAAAATGTGATCGTAGCGACCTGAAAAATCGTCAGAACTGCCATAATGATTCTCTTGATTGTGTATCTGATCATATCCCGACCCCTCCCGCACCCGCTGTCGGCATTTTTGTGAGGCGCGGTGCTTTGTCACGAAAAAAAGAACCGTCCTGATCGCTGTTCACTCGTATATAAGAAACAAACGATGCCAGCTCCACGGTCCGAGATTGTGTTAAAGGCCTAATATGTATGTAATTTTCCACAACATCACTTCCTTACCCGGGTTACTTTAGCATGGTAATTCAATAGCGTTTTGCACAAATAAATGGATATTAATCTGGCAATATGTTTATAAATTATATAACTTCGAGCAGCTTCTGACAATGTTATATTTTGTTATTACCTTAGTTTTTTGATTATTTAATGTATTTTCATGAATTATTGCTAAAAATGAACAACTGCTACATGAAAATGCTGCAAATCCTGAACAGATTTGCAGCGCTTCTGTTGAAGCCGGCACATATGGTGTTGTACAGATTAAGGAAATATCAGGTGATTTTCTGCGCCTTGATGAGATTCGTCGTACCGCTGATACCGACGGGGACGCCTGCAGTCAGGACGACGGTTTCCCCGTACTTAACGATACCTGTCTCCAGCGCGCGGCGGACGCCTTCCTCAAACAATTCATCGGTGGA
>JAAYBH010000305.1 GCA_012718935.1 Clostridiales bacterium | reverse complement strand
GGCTGATACTGGAAATAAACGAATGATCAACCCAAATAAGATGCCGCCGGCGTCCGCCACCAGGGTGCTGAATTCAACTCCACTTGGGCAGGTGCTTGGCGAACGCCAGATCTACCGGCATCTGCAACAGGCCGGATACCGGATCGCTGGAGATGCAGAGGGCAAGACAGTCAATCTTGTAAAATATGCTGCCTGGCTGGCCGATAAAAAAAAGGAAAAACGAGACAAAGACGAAAAGGGCGGCAAATCACAGCGCAGCTATGAGGAAATCAAAGAAGCGGCGCGTGAGCGCAGTTCGGTTGCTTCAAAATCCGGACGCGACATTGGAATGATTCCAAATGTCGTGGATAAAAAGCGTCGGGAGGATTGCAAATTTGACCTGAAAAAATTTTGCGAGACATATTTTCCGTCAAAGTTTGATCGCGGTTGGAGTCCGGATCATTTATTGGTGATCAAGAAAATAGAGACAGCCTTGCTTCATGGCAGACTATTCGCGTTGGCCATGCCTCGAGGGTCCGGCAAGACCACAATATGCGAAACAGCTGCATTATGGGCGGCTTTATATGCACACCGCAAATATATCCTGTTCATCGGCGCGACAGAGCCGGCTGCGACAAAATCACTTGCGGAAATCAAAAACGAGATTGAGATCAACGACCTGCTTTTTGAAGATTTTCCGGAGGTGTGTTTCCCGGTCAGGAAATTGGACGGAATTGTCAACCGGTCGTCTGGGCAGACCTGCTGCGGAGAGCGCACCAAAATCAAATGGAAAGACGGCGAGATCGCGCTTCCGCGCACACCCAAATCCGTGTCGTCCGGGATCGTGATACAATCCGTTGGTATCACTGGTCGCATTCGCGGTCGCAAGGCATCACTGGGGGACAACACCAGCGTGCGCCCGGAATTTGTTCTGATCGACGATCCGCAAACGGACGAATCTGCCGCCAGCATTGTTCAAAATAATAAACTTTTGGAAATCCTGAACAAGGCGATTCTTGGCTTGCCAGGGCCAGGAGTCAAGCTTTCAGGCGTGATGCCATGTACCGTCATTAAGCCGGGTGACATGGCCGATCAAATTTTAAACCGTGAAAAGCATCCACGATGGAATGGCGAACGTCTGAAAATGATATTGAGCTTTCCCAAAAACATGGATATCTGGATGAAGTTTGCCGACATTCTTTCAGAGTCGCAGCGGGCAGGGCGGGAGAGAAGCGATGCCACAGAGTTTTATTTAGCTAATAGACAAGAAATGGAAGACGGCGCGCAGGTAGCCTGGGAGGGAAACTTTGAGCCGGATGAAGCATCAGCACTGCAGCACGCTATGACAAAATTTTTAGAGGATAAAGCCGGGTTTTATGCCGAGTATCAAAACGACCCGCTGCCGCCAGATTTGGGCGAGGCGGAGAGAATTGCCGAGCATCATATCTATGATCGCCTGAATAACCGCGAGCGTTATTCGGTGCCTTTGGCAGCAGACAATCTGGTGATGTTTATTGACGTGCAGAAAAAGGTGTTGTTTTATACCGTCTGCGCGTTTGCCTCCGATTTCACCGGTTGGGTTATTGATTATGGCACCTTTCCTGACCAGGGCAGGAAAACTTTCAGTCTTGATGATTCGATTAAAACGTATCCCGACCTTTTCCCCGGGGCGGGTCTTGAGGGTGCAATCTACTCAGCCCTGAAAGAACTGACAGATTCCTTTTTATCAAAAGCATGGAAGCGCGAGGATGGCGTTGAAATGCAAATCGATCGCTGCCTGGTGGACTCTGGCTGGGGCTTGTCAACTGATACGGTCTATCGCATTTGCAAGGAATCGCTCCATAGCGCCAGAATGCTGCCAAGCAAAGGAATTGGCATAACCGCAGCGCAAAAGCCGATGGCGGAATACCAAAAACGGCCAGGTGAAAAACACGGCTACAACTGGTACATCGTAAAATCGCCCAGGAGGCGCACGGGACGATACGTGCTTTATGATGTGAATTTCTGGAAAACATTCTACAGGGAGCGACTTTTTACTGCCATGGGAGATAAAGGGAGCTTTTCAATTTGGGGAAGCTCACCGGATATGCATTTTTTGTTTGCCCAGCATCTTTCCAGTGAATTCAGCGTGGCAACATCCGGACGCGGTCGGCGGGTGGATATTTGGGAATTGCAGCCAGGCCGGGAAAACCATTGGCTGGATTGCGTGGTCGGTTGCATGGTCGGCGCCAGTATTTGCGGAAGCAAGATATCAAAAAGCGCGGAGGCCGTCGCTGAAGCTATAAAAAACAAGGAAATAGTAACGAGAGTCACTCCACTTCCGCAACGCATTGTCCCGTTATCCACGCGAATCACCCCGAGACGATAAACTTTTTATCATGCGTATAAATCAAAAAAGACGGAGGAATGCATGACCGACGACGAAATCAGGGAAAAAATCTTAGAAAAAGCCATTCAGCCGGCGGAATATGAGATTGACGGCGAGCGGGTGAAAAACCGTTCCGTTACTGAACTGCTTGCTTTGGAAGCGCATTTCGCGAAAAAGAAAGCTTCTAAAAATCCATTTGCCGCGATGAAGATCGCTAGAATCTCTACCCAAGGTCCCGAAAGATGAGTGTCGAACAACGCAAATCAGCAGCTCAAAAACAGGAGACTTCGCGAAAGATCGGCTTTCAGCCTTCAGACCAGTCTTCCAGTGTGACAGCGGTACAGAAGCCGGCAACTTCGCGAAAGTCTATCAATGGCGGCATCATCATGCCGATTCGCGGACGTTTTGACGCGGCCAGCCGTGAGGCTGAAGCTACCCGGCACTGGAAAGGGGCTGATTTTTTATCTGCGGATGCTGAACTGGTACCGGAAATCCGACATTTGATCATTTCCCGCACCCGCTATGAGGCCGCCAACAATGGCTATTGCACTGGAGTCCTCAAAACACTGGCTGATGATACCATCGGCACCGGCCCACGGTTGCAATATTCGTTTGAGCATGATGATGATGACATGGAAAAATTAGAGGCCACCTTGAACCGCCGTGAGTATCGTTGGCGCAAGTGGGCCAAGGCTGTGCATCTTGCGAAAACGTTAAAGATGGCCAGGCGTTCGCGCGCTACCGACGGTGAGGTGTTCATCAAAAAGATACATAACCCCAAAATTCGCAGCCATGTTAAAATCGGTCTGGAATTATTTGAGGCGGAGCAGGTCGGCGCGTCGCCCTTCGACATTACCATAGAATATCATGATACCGGAGTTCCAAAGGAATTTGACGGGATCAAATATGACCGTCACGGCAATCCGGTTGCATATCGATTTTGGCGTATTCACCCCGGCAGCCGTAGCCTGATCAAAATGTCGTCAGATTACGAGGTTGATGCCAAGTATGTGATTCATTACGCCAATATTTGGCGCCCGGGACAGCATCGCGGGCTTTCCGAAATTGCCAGTACCCTGTCTGTCTTCAACGATCTGCGACGGTTTACCAATGCCGTTCTGTCTGCGGCTGAGATCGCTGCCGAAATCAGCTTTATCCTGTCTAGCGATGCTCCGGTGGACGACGAAGACACGAAAGTTCCCGCCAAGTTGGAGGCGGGCACTGTCATTGAGCTTTGCCGTAATGCCGGTATCGCCCTTCCTGCTGGCTGGGAAGCCAGCCAAATGAAATCGGAACAGCCGACTTCCACACATACTGAATTTGTCCGGAGCAAGATTCGCGAGGCCGCCAGGCCCTTGTCTATGTCGATGAATGTCGCCCTGGGAGATTCGTCAGGATACAACTATGCTTCCGGACGGCTCGATCACCAGACATATTTCAGATCAATTAAAAACGATCGAGACGATATTGAGGACTGCATTCTCGACGATCTCCTGCGTGATTTTGAGGAAATTGACAGAGTTTATTATCCGGAAGATTACCCTGATAATATCCAGATTGAACATGAATGGATGTGGGATGGATTTGACCATGTTGATCCGGTAAAGGAAGCCAATGCCCAGCGCATCCGGATTGAAACAGGAACAGCCACTTTGGCTGACGAATGCGCGAAGGATGGCAAAGACTGGAGCCGTGTCATGCGACAGTCAGCTAGAGAACATCGCATGCGTATAAAATTAGGGTTACCACTGATTACACAAAGCGGTGTCATCGAACAAAAGGAGGAAAATGAAGATGGAAATTAAGCCATTGTTTATTAAAGCCAATGGCGACAACAGCCTGCAGTATGTAGAAGCGAACGGGCAGTCATATCGAGACCTGGCAAAGGTTTCCGGAATTGCATATTCCGGAGGCAAAATGGCTCTCGGCTGGCGCGATCCAATTGTCGTGGACATGAACGGCATGGAGTTCGCCAAGCAAATTCCTCTTTTGTTGTCGCATTGGAATGATCCATCAATGCGCCTGGGCGTGGTAACCGCCAGCGTGGTTGATAACCAGCTGCATATTTCCGGCGGCATTGACGCCTCGGACGAAAAAGGCCGGCACATTGTCGATGCCGGCAAAAAATATGAATGGCAATTGTCAATCGGTGCTGATGTCTTGGCCAGCGAGCACATACCGGCGGGCGAAACTCGGAAGGTCAACGGACAGGATTTTTCCGGCCCGTTTTACCACGTCACAAAATCCCGCTTGCGGGAGGTCTCTGTCGTCGCGGTCGGTGCTGATGTCGCGACGCATTTGAAAATCGCTGCATCTTTCAACAACTCAAATAGTGATTTTTCACAATCCCCACAACCCCAAAACAAAAAGGAACATCAAATGGACAAAAAACTGTTGGAATTTATTCGCGCGAAGTATGGACTTGGCCCCGACCGGGATGAGATGGCCGTCAAGGCCCATCTGACGACGGTCAACAGCAGCGTCGAGGCCGAACAGGCTGAAATGCTCAAGGCGGCAAAACCGGCCACCGAACCCGCTCCCAAAATCAATTCCGGATTTGCCGGCGGCGACATCAGCGGAGTGGTGCAGGAACACGTTGAAAAAGCTTTGAAAGCTGCGCGTGAGGCTGAAGCTGCCCGCATTACTGCCATCAATGGCATGACTGAGGGCTATCCTGAAATCAGGGCAAAAGCGATCACCGCCGGCTGGAGCAAGGAGCAGACTGAGCAAGCCGTTGAGGTTATCAAGGCTTACGCTTCTACCTTGCCTGGCGCGACCGGCAACATCATCGTTCGCAGCGGCCCTGAAATCAACGCCAAGGCTCTTGAGGCGTCGCTTTGCTTCCAGGCAGGCATCAAGGATGAAACCATCAAAGCTTCCTGCGGCGAGCAGGCGATGGACATTGCCGACAAGCACCTCCGTGGCATGGCTCTCAAAGATGTCATGATTGAGGCCTGTCGGCTGGAGGGCAAAACCGTAGGCGTTGCTTTCAACAACGACACGATCAAAGCGGCCTTCTCGACGGTTAGCCTGCCTGGCATCCTTTCGAATGTCGCCAACAAGAAAGCCCTGCAAGCTTTCAATGCTGTCGAGAGCATTGCTCAGAAACTGTGCTCGGTGGGCGATCTGAATGACTTTAACGAAGCTGAGCGTGTTCGGCTTGTTGATGTCGGCGACCTCGAGAAAGTTCCTGCGGACGGTGAGCTCGCGCATGGCTCTCTGGGTGAAGATCGGGCGAAAAACAAGCTCGATACCTATGGCAAGCTGTTTTCGCTGACGCGGCAGATGATGTACGGCGACAATCTCGGCGAGTTCCTCAAAATTCCGACGGCGTTCGGAAACCGGGCGAAGCGCAAACTCGACCAGATCTTTTTTGCCCGATTGCTCAGCAACCCGGTACAAAGCGACGGCAAGGCTCTTTTCTCCACGGATCACAAAAACTACATTGGCAGTACTGCCAGTGCCCTCGGTGTGGAATCCCTTGAAAAGGCCCTTGCCAAATTCATGGATCAGGTTGACGGCGACAACCAGCCGATTTCCGTGTCGGCAAAATTCCTGTTGGTTCCGAATGTCCTGTACCCGACGGCGCAGCGTCTGACCATGAGCACCGTGCTGATTGGCGGGGACGCCGTGGTTCCTGCGGGCAACATCATCGCCAACTACAAGTTGACCCCAGTTGCCAGTCCGTATCTGACCAATGCCAACTACACGGGAAACAGCGATACGGGTTGGTACCTGTTTGCCGATCCCAACCAGGTCGATACCTTTGAAATTGGCTATTTCCGCGGCAGGACGGCTCCGACCGTCGAATTTGCGGAAAGCAATTTCAGCACCCTCGGCATGGATTTCCGTGTGTATTGGGACTTCGGTGTGCGCGAGCAGGATCATCGCGGGATGCTGTTCTGCAAAGGCAAGAACTGAGCTAAGTAAGCATGGCCGGGTCTGGCACGTTGCCAGCCCGGCAGTATTCAAACCACTTAACATTAAAGGATAAAACAAAATGGACGCAATTTTCAGGAAAGAAGGCCAATCCTTGGATTACACGCCGGTAAGCGCTGTCAGCGCCGGCGATGTGATTGCTCTGCAAAACAACTTTTACGGCATCGCCAAGCTCGATATCGCGGCAAATGAGCTCGGGGCTTTGGCTACCACCGGAATTTATCAGGCGGCCAAGCCTGCCGGAGTCATCAACTTTGGCGCGCTCCTGTATTGGAATGCGGATACCAAGCAGGTTCAGACCACGACGATTGACAACGCCTACATCGGACGCG
>JAAYBH010000304.1 GCA_012718935.1 Clostridiales bacterium | reverse complement strand
GTCAGCAGATTGGAAGCGATAATAAAAAGAGCTGCGGAATACATCAACTGTTTTGACGATCTGCCTTTTTTCATGTCGCTGCCTCCTGATACGATTCCGGCTTGTTCTTTAGGCTGCCGCGTATCCACGATACGATGAGTGTCAGGAGGGGGAGAATGAGCAGCATAAATGACGAATATGTGGCAGCCGCAGTCATCAACCATTCGGTGTGCTCACTTGATGCCGGAAAGCTCGCTTCGGCATATAATACGATCAGCGCACCAAAGATGAAGATGAACAGGCGGTATGATTTTCCGAGCAGGCTGCCAACGCTGCTGACGGTTGCATAGTAGACGACACTGACCTTAAAAAAGAGCAGGCTGATTAAAATTACGGCGTAAACAATCTCAAGCCGCGTGAGGATATCGCCGACATCAATCATTCTTGTCGTTGAGTATGGCGGCAATGCGGAGATGACGACATGTTGCCCAAGCACCATAATATCCCGCAGCACAATAGTGACGAGCACAGCTGCGCCGATGCAGAGACCGGACCGCATCGCCCGTCCGAACCCCTCCGGTTTTTGCATATCCGGGATGAACATCATGAAGGACATAATCTCACAAAACGGAAGCATCGTCACGAAATGCGAGCCAATAAGGTATTTCTGAAGCGGCAGATTGAACGCAGGCAGAAGATTATGAGGCTCCGTCATGTTCAGCAGCAGCAGCGAGTTGATCAGTATTGCCGCGATGCAAATGACTGATGCAAGCAAACCATACCGGGACATGACGACAGGTCCCTTTCGCACTGCCATGGCGCATATAAGAACAAAGAATACCAGAATTATTGTCATCGGTGTGTTCAGCAGAACGGAGCCTTTGATGAAGTCTCCCAGATTGCGGGTGTTCAAATACGAAAGTGACAGGAAATAAAAAACATAGAATAGTGAGATCCCTGTGCCAAGAACCCTGCCGAATACGGCAGTTGTGATATCAATCAGGTTCTTTCCCGGATACCGTTTCGATAATGCGCTGTAGATGCCGATCATAATGAAGCTCGCAACAAATCCGAGCAGGACGGAGAGCCAGGATTCGTTTTCTGTAAAAAAATACAGGTGACTTGTCAGCAAGCTCGAAGCCATGATGAAGGCCGATACGGCATACTTCAGCTGTTTGGCAGATATTTTATTAAACATTATGATATTCCATTCGTTCAGCTTTCTCTATTAACAAACTGACGCCGATGTGGTTCTTATGCCCCTTCCGGAACAAGCGGTCTGTCGATGCGCCCGCTGCCGTTGCCTTTTGCTTCGGCCGTAACATGAACAGTGATGTCTCTGTAGCGTTCATCCCAGTTTGCCTGCATGTCCTTCCACTGATCCGGGTATTTCCTGTTGAGGTATTCCCCGAAGCCGAAAACATCAGCATTCAGCTCTTTTGATTTTGCTACAGCACCTTCAATTTCTGCTTTTACTGCCGCTTCAGCCGCATCGCAGATAGCGGATGCATTCTCTGGTGCCGCAAGGTTCGCAGTACCCGACTGATCGCCGATACCCACCTTCAATTTGACGTCGATATTGAACACCGCTTTTCCGTCAGTATAAAGAACAGGCGTCACCTTGGATTTTGAATGGCGGATCTCAATCGTCGCAGGCGTATCCATAATGGTCAGCTGCAGGACGCCTGTTTTAACTTTGTTTTGCGTGTAAAGAAGGCCTCTCGTTTCATTTTCTCCCAGCTCACCCACCATAACGCTGTTTTTAAATACGGCGCAGCCTGAAACCGTCAGCCTCTCTTCATCTCCTTCGTTGGTAATACTGACGATCGGCGCTACCGCTGCCGTTGTCTTACTGACCATGGTGCTGACAAACTCAAACTCCGTCATGATCGGCGCGTGGGAGGTGATTTTCTGGTCCTTCAGCACTTTGAGGAGTTCCGCGCTGGTCACCTTCTCAAATTTGGGCTTGATATTAAGCACATCCTTCGCCTTTCCCCTTGCCACAAAGACATTAAGGGTCATCCTGGCCTCGGGCGCCCGCGCGAAAAAGTCCAGCGCATCCCGAACGCCGTTTTTTGCCAGCTCCTCTCCGAAAACAATCACCTGGTTATGGGCCACGTAGAGCATACGGCTCATTCTGTGCTGCATTTCCCGGATGATGTAGTTGATGTTCTGTCCCACTCCCGTCACGTTTACAAATGCCATGGGCTCACTGGTTTCGCCGTCTTTACCGCCGGATTTTGTTTTCCCTGAAGGCCTGGCTATTTGCACAGTTAGCTCAGTCTCGCCCTCAGAATCTGCCTTATCGATCGCAACGCCCATGACAATACCCATGGTATCAAGCTCGCGCCTGT
>JAAYBH010000303.1 GCA_012718935.1 Clostridiales bacterium | reverse complement strand
TATTGACGGGAAGAGTACATCATCTTCTTTCTGATCTTGAAAAGAAAATATTTTTCCTGCTGGAATGGCGCGATGGCATTTATGATATCAGAGAGCAATTCCCTCTTCTTCCTAATAGTGAAACAATTAGAATCGCTGAAGAGTATGGGATACGCTGACCTTCTCCCCGAAAATTGAACCAGCAAAAGAGTTAGTCCGGATGATATAATAAATTATCCAGGAGGACAAACTCATGCAGAAAAGATTCACAGAAGAACAAATCATCACCATCCTGAAGCTTCAGGAAAACGGCATGCCGGTCAAAGAAATTATCCGGCAGTATAATATCAGTGAGCAGACCTTTTACCGTTGGAAGTCCAAATACGGTGGCATGGAAGTCAGCGAAGCAAAACGCCTGAGACAGCTCGAAGAAGAAAACAGACGCCTTAAGCATATTGTGGCAGATTTAACACTGGACAACCAAGGGTTAAGGTGGATCGTCGAAAAAAACGACTTAGGCCTGCCCGGAAAAAAGAAATAGCGCTGGAGCTTCAAATGGAGCTCAGCTTCAGCGAGAGGCGCGTGTGTGTCACCGCCGGGATATAATTGAGGCATAACGCCGGATAAGAATTGACCCACGCCAAAACAACGGCTACCATAAAGTTTGCAAAGACTTTTATGGGGGAACGCCAAATGCTAAGGAGTGGGCTAATAAACATGATACGGGAAAAAACAAGAGAAGGCAAGAGCGCATATGCCATCGGCCATGAGCTGGGCGTAGCGGAAAACACAGCCAAAAAGTATGCGAACGGAGCGCCGACGGAGCATGGCCTGAAAGGCCGCGTAAAAGGGTCCAAGCTTGATCCGTTCAAACCGTCAATCGAAAGGATGATCGGCCAGGGAATATTCAATTGCGTTGTTCTGCTGGAGCGGCTGCAGGAAATCGGATACGACGGCGGGATCACAATACTCAAAGAATATGTACACCAATACAGGCCGGCGAGGACTGCACCGGCAGCCCGACGATTTGAAACACTGCCCGGAAAGCAGGCGCAGATGGATTGGGGCATAGTCCATTATATAGACTTAATAGGCACGGTCCACAAGGCCCCGGCATTTACGATGATTCTGGGATGTTCCAGAGCCAAATATGTGGAGTTTACCAAACGGTGTGACTTCTACAGCCTGCTGCGTTGCATGGTAAACGCCTTTGAATATTTCGGCGGCGTACCGGAAACAGTCCTGACCGACAATATGAAAACGGTCATAGACGGACGCCAAGCCGGAAAACCGCTTTGGAATAGCCGTTTTGAGGACTTCGCAGCCGATATGGGATTCGTCCCTAAGGTATGCAAGGTCCGCCGTCCACAGACAAAAGGAAAAGTGGAACGCCTGGTAGACTATCTTAAGGATAACTTTTTGCCCGGCAGGCAGTTTCGTGATGCAGATGATCTGAACCGCCAGGCTCTTGAATGGTGTCGGCATGTAGATTCAAAGGTACATGGCACTACCGGCGAGATACCGCTGCAGGCAATCAAATACGAAAGATTACTTGCTCTGCCTGAAACAACGATCCGGGACAAATACAGATGGGAAACCAGGAAAGTGACTCGTGAAGGCTTCGTAAGCTTCGACGGAGCGCGGTACGGAGTGCCCTGGCGTTACAGCGGAAAAGAAGTCCGAGCCCGCGTATTGAATAACAGGCTTGAAATTTATGATGGTGAAGTCCGTATCGTAACTCATGTAATCGAGTATGCATCCGGAAGGATCGTATGGCTGAAGGGCCAGT
>JAAYBH010000302.1 GCA_012718935.1 Clostridiales bacterium | reverse complement strand
CTGACCTGATTGACTGGCATCTGCTGACCTCCCTCATTTACTGTAATTAAACACGATATTCCACTGTTGTGTCGCCGGTTGTCCCGCCGTCGTATAATGTCTGCCAGATTTCCGGATTCGGCATGTCGTCGCTGGAATCCCTCTCCGCCGGCAGCGCGCTCCCCTTCGGGGATTCATCTCTTGCCTGTGAAAAACCTTGCCGGGTAAAGCCCGCATTTTGTTCCATCTGACTGTAGGCGACGTCGATATCATTGACTGTAATGCCCTTGCTCTCCATTGAGGAGACGAGCCTCTGGACCTGGTCGGAGATGATGGCCGCGATCTCCCTGTCCTCCGACTTGATTTTTGCCGATATTCCGTTTTCGTTTTTCACAACCGATATTGTCACAACGCCCAGCGATTCCGGCTCCAGGACGATCCTGATTTCCCGGCTGCCGCCGCGGACGCTTATAATGTCGTCTGCAAACCTGCTCAGCGCCCGTTCTACGGCGGCTGTTTTCTCAGCCACAGGCGCACTATTCGCGCCTGTATCCGGCAGCGCCGCGTTCACCCCGCCCCCGGCCGCCGCGGCGTCGTTGTTTTTATCCCGTGAGCCGGGCCCGTTCGGGGCCCTTCCGCCGTCGTTACCGTCTGTTTTGCCCGCGACGGGCGGCACGACCGCATTTTCACGCTCTGACAGCTCAGCTCCCGGCGCGGATGCCGCGCTCCCGTGAGTCCCCTCTGTCCGGCCCTCCGCTGGAGTGCTGCCGTTTTCTGACGCAGCCGGTACAGCGCTTTGTTCAGCTGCGGCATTCCAGGTAATCGCCGCCGTATCGGTACTGGCCGCCGGTGCGTCCAGGGCTGCGCCGCTCCGATTCAGCTCGCTCTTAAGCGCGCCGGCAATGCCGTCCAGGACCTCATCAAACGGAACGGCTGACGGCTTGCTCTCCGGTAATCCCGGAGCGCGCCCATTGTTCTCCGTCGCTGCTCCCGCCGCCGGCGCGCCGAGCATTTCCGACGCCGTATCGCCCCTGTTCAGAATTCCTGTACCCGCCGCTTCAAGGTCCTCGGGCCGCGCACAAGCTGATGCGCCCGGCGATTCACTAACGGCGCTTATCATGCCGAGCCGGCCTTCCTCACCGGGTGTTTCTTGTCCGCCATCGACGGTCTGAGCGGCGGAATTGAGCACCACCAACTGCATCAGAAGACTGCAGGCGTCCGCCGCTGCCCCTTCATCCGCTTCCCCGTTGACGTCCGCGGCTGTCAGCAGCGTCATATCTCCGCCGCCGAGGCCCAGCGCCGTATCGATCGTAATCCCCTGCTGCAGGATTGTTGTAAACAGGGTATCGTTTATCCCTGACCGGGACGCAGAATTTATTCTCATTCCGCTGCCGGCATGTCCCGCTGCGGTCGTCTCGCCGGGCGCCTCGGCGGTGTTCGGCGCCGCCTGCAAATATGTGATCAAAGCAGTCTGCATGAAATCGCCTCTCTCCGTATGAAATGTGCGCGTGTTCAGCCCGTCAGGATCTTCGTGATACCTGCGGCGAGTGACGCTTCCAGATTCGCCAGCACTAGCGCGGCTGCAGCCGGCTGCATGTAGTAAATGATGACGGCGACCTGCTTCGCATCGTAAATACTTGTGATAATCGACGCCGCCGCGGCTGCGTCCATTTTGGAATATATGGCGCCCACCTGCTTCAGCTCTGCCAGTTTTTCCTCCGAGAAATCGGAACGAATTTCCTCAAAGGTTCTGTTTGCGGCGGCTGAAGCGCTTGCCGCACTTTGGGCCTCTTCCAGCGCCTTCTGCTGTGCCTCAAGCTTCTGCTGCAGCGCGCCGAGCTCCTGCTCCCTCTTATCCAGCGCCGTCTCGCGCTGATCCAGCGCCGCCTGCCGTTCTTCCAGCGTTATCATCGCCTCGGGCTTCTTAAGCCCGACGGCTTCAAAAACAGTGTTCAGATTCCCCGAAAAGTAGAGGGCTGCGACCGCTCCGCCGATCAGAATGATCAGCGCCAATATAATGAAGATTAATTTGCGGAAGCCCGATTTCTTCTTTTGTATCTTCTCCGGGCCCTTTTTTTCCTCCAGCTCCTTGGCGGTGCTCTCCCTGCTCTTCGGTTTGAACGCCTCCTCAAACTCTTTCCCGCCGAGCTTTGCCGCCCTGGAGGGTCTCCGGGCTTCGACTGCCGGACTCATAAAATCAACTCCCCGCTCATACATACCAGGCGGATCTCAATGACGCCGTCCTGAAACTAACCGCTTTGGTTGTCCGTAACCTTGTAAGAAACAATATCCTCAACGGCCTTTGTCTCATCCTTCTCCATATCCTTCAGGTATTCGCCGTATTGCTTTTCGTACAGCTTGTCAAGTACCTTGATTTCCTTGAAAACAGAAACAAGCTCGTTTCTTCTCTGATTGGCCTCGCGGAGCGCTCTGTCGACTTCCCGGCCGGCTGCCTTGATGCGTTCCTGCATCTCCTCGAAGTAAACGGCGTACCCCTTTAAATCGCCGACCGTCATCCCTTCCGATGCTTTCGCCTCAAACTCGGCTTTTCTTTCCTCCAGCGTTCTCTCCAGATCGGCTTTTCTTTCCACCGCCGCCCTGTATATGGCCTCCGCCGCCGCGAGCTCCGTCTGGAGCCTGTCCTTCTGTGCCTTCTTCACTTCATAGAGCGCGTTCAGAGAAAACACAAATTTTTTCATTACCAAATCCCACTCCGCTGCCGTTTGAGATTCCGTTAACTGATCGAATACAGGGCGTCCCTGACCTCGTCATATGTGGCAGTCTCATCGATATCCTGTCTCAGAAACCCGTTGATGGCAGGATTCAATCGGATAGCCTCGTCGATTTCGGCATTGGCGCCATTTTTATACGCGCCGATATCGATCAAATCCTTTGCTTTTCTGTACACCGACATGATATTTTTTATATAACCCGCCTTTTCGTATTGCTGGGGCGGGATGATATCCTTCATAACGCGGCTGACGCTTTCGAGCACGTCGATAGCCGGATAATGGTTGCTTGTGGCCAGCGCCCTGGAGAGGACGATATGTCCGTCCAGAATGCCGCGCACTGTATCGGAAATCGGCTCATTCAGGTCGTCGCCCTCTACGAGAACAGTGTAGAGACCGGTGATTGATCCTTTGTCCGAGGTACCGGAGCGTTCCAGAAGCTTCGGCAGGATCGAGTAGACGGACGGGGGGAACCCGCGGGAGATCGGCGGTTCGCCGACCGCCATACCGATTTCACGCTGCGCCATGGCAAAACGCGTCACGGAATCCATCAGCAGCAGTACCTTTTTCCCCTGATCCCTAAAATACTCGGCAATACTGGTGCCCACAAGCGCCGCCTTCAGCCGAAGGAGCGCAGGCTGGTCGCTGGTGGCCACGATCAGCACCGATTTCTGCAATCCGACAGCGCCCAGATCCTTCTCGATAAAATCCTTGACCTCTCTGCCGCGCTCGCCGACCAGCACGATCACGTTGACGTCGGCAACGGCATTCCGAGCGATCATGCCCAAGAGAGTGCTCTTCCCGACTCCGCTGCCGGCGAATATGCCGAGGCGCTGTCCCTGGCCCACCGTCAGGAGGCCGTCGATGGCACGGACCCCCAGGGGGAATTCATTGATGATGCGCGTTCTGGTGAGCGGGTTCGGCGGCATGTTGTCCACCGGATAGAAAATGTCCTCCGTCACCGCCGGCCCGTCGTCCATTGTCTTGCCCAGCGCATTGAGCACGCGCCCCACCAGCTTGTCCGACACCGCTACGCGGAGGGATTGTCCCGTCGATACGACCCTGCTGCCGAAGCCGATGCCCGTCATGTCGCCGAAGGGCATCAGCAGGACGCGCTGGTCGCGGAAGCCGACCACCTCCGCCTCCACATAATCGTCGCCGACGGACGGATATATCCTGCAGATATTCCCCATGTTGACAGCCGGGCCGTTGGACTCAACGGTCAGGCCGACGACTTTCATGACCTTGCCGCTGTGCTCCACAGTGTCAAGGTTTTTAAGGATGTCATGAAAGCTTTGGAAGTCTGTCATTTTCCCGTATCCCTTTCAGCCGGAAAATGCGTCCTCGATCAGTCCGAGCTGTCTGTTGATGCTGAGGTCGATCATTTCGCCCTCCGATTCGACAACCAGGTCGCCCGGGGAAAAATTCGGTTCCTCAACAGCTGTTATCTTCATCTCACCCACATCCAGCTCCTCGAGGACCGAGCCGCCGCCGGCCTCCTCCCGCGCACCCCCAAAGTACCTGGCATAGTCCTCCGGGCCGACGCGGATCAATACGGAACCGGTCTGCTTGAGCCTCTCCAGGGCGTCCCTGATCATATCTGTAAAAACTTCGTCAGACTCCGTTATCTTGATGCCGACGACTTTTCTCACAATCTCCATAACAAGCGCGACAACCTCGCCGCGCATCCCGTCAATCAGCTTCTCATAGTCGTTTCTGAGCCTTGCTTCAAGTTCTGAAAGTGTGTTTTCCGCCCGGCTTTTTCTCTCGGCCTCCGCGGCTTCCATCTCGGCGGTGAGCGCCGCCTTCATTGCCTCGGCCTCCGCCTCCGACTTTTCGATGATCTCCTCCGCCTGCTGTTTTGCTTTACGGGTGATCTCGCCGGCCTCGGCGGCTGCCTTGGAAAGCATCATTTCCGTCTGCTCTGCGTGCTCGCGCTGGAGCTTTTCATAGATTTCGTCATAAAGCCTGCTGAGGTCAACGGTCATATCTCCGGCTGCATCCGATGTCTTGTCGGCTTTCACCGCCGCGTGAACGGGCTGCGTCTCCGCCGTTTCAAAGGCAACATACTGCCTGTCTATCCTAAATGAGGACATCGCTGTCGTCCCCCCTTGATACGATAATCTCTCCGTTTTCCTCAAGCGCCCTGACGGTGTTGACGACCCTCTGCTGTGCGTCCTCAACATCCTTGACCCGCATCGGACCCATGACGCTGAGGTCGTCGATAATCATCTCCTGCAGTCGTTTACTGAGGTTGTTCATAATAGCGCCCTTGACCTCTTCGTTGGCGCCCTTGAGCGCAATGGCGATATCGCTCTGCTGGACATCCTTGAGCACGCGCTGGATTGCCTGGTTCGACAGCTTGGCAATATCCTCAAAGACGAACATGTTCTTCTTGATGTTTTCCGAGAGCTCCGGATCCAGGATATCGAGGCTTTCAAGTATATTTTTCTCGGTTCCCCTGTCGACGCTGTTGATGATTTTAACGACGGCGTCGAGGCCTCCCACCGCCGTCTGATCGCTCATACCCATTTTTGCCAGGCGCTGCTCCAGGATCATCTCAGCTTCCCGGATATATTCCGGGATGACGCTCTCCATATTGGCCATCCTGGTGACAATCTCCACCTGCAGGTCGTTCGGCAGCGCCGCCAGAACGCCCGACGCCTTTTTCGGATCCAGATACGACAATAAGAGTGCGATCGTCTGAGGATTTTCATTGGCGACCAAATGGGTGATCTGCATCACATCCGCTTTTCGGATATACTCAAAGGGCCGGACCTGAAGCGTTTCGGTCAGCTTGTCAAGGATCTCTCCGGCCTTGCCGTCGCCCAGCGCTTTTGTTAAAACGCCGCGGGCATATTCCAGGCCGCCCTCGGAGATATATTTCTGGGCCAGGCACGTCTCCAGAAACTCCGTTAAAACGCCCTCGCTCTCCTCCTTGGTGACTTTCTGCGTCGTCGTTATGGCAAGCGTCAGTGTGGCGATTTCCTCCTCGGTCAGATACTTGAATATCTGGGCAGCCTGATTTTTTCCCATGGAAATCAGGAGGATCGCCGCCTTTTCCCGCTGCGTCAGCTTTGTATCAGATCTTCCTGCCATCGCTAATTATCCTCCGCAATCCATGTGCGCAGTATCTGAGCGACCGTCTCAGGATACCTGTCCATCAGCTCTTCGATTTTCTCGGCTTCCGAGGATTTCTTTAATACAAGGTCGGACAGATTGTAGCTCTCTTCCTCCGAACCGACGTCCTCTTCACCAACCGTCAACCCGACGGTTCCGCCGTCGGCGCCAGCCGCCAGCGGCTGTATAGTTTGGCGCTTCTGCCTTGTCAGGAACAGCCGCACGATAAACACAACGGCGGCGGCAATGACCACAACCTCGATGATCGTGACGATCATGTTCCTCTGGCTCTCCTTTTCGGCCGCCTTCCGGCTCTCGTTAAAGGCGTCTGTGAGGCTGTTGTTGTCGGCAAAGGGCATGGATTCGATTGAAATATAGTCCGGCCTGACACCGATTGATTGAGCGACGAGGTTTTTTATCTTATCAACAGATTCCGTCACGCCTTCGATGCTGCTGTTGACAAGGACGGCGACGGACAGTCCCTCCGTTGCGTAACCGGCCTTTTTTATCTGCGTTTGTATCTCATTGAGTTCAAAATTATACGTTCTCGTGGAGCTGATATCGGTGCCCTCCGGAAGATCGCCGGCCACATACGCCGGCGTCCCGTTCCCGTTCGGGTCGGTGCCTACCGCGCCGGCGGAGGCGCCGGTCTGTCCGACGGCATTGTAAATCTCCTCAAAGCTGCGGACGAGCCCCTCCGACTCCCCCTCGACCGGCGGCTCGAATTCCACCTTGTTGACGGTCTCCTGGTCCAAATCCAGGCTCAGATTGACGGCCACCGCCACGTTTCCCTTGCCGAAGGCCGGGTCAAGCACACGCAGCACCTGCTCCGACAGCGTATCCTTCAGCTGCTGTGTCAGCTGCAGCTGGGAGGCGGAGTACTCCGCGCCGTTATCTCCGCCCTCAGTGTTGATGTCGTAATATTTCATCGTTGAATCGACGATGCTCACGTTTTCGGGCTTCAGCTCGGGGACGCATTTCATGACAAACTGGCCGATTGCCCGCGCTTCCGAGTTTGTGAGCAACTGCCCGACCTTTAATTTGAGCGTCACGGCCGCGCTGGCCTCCGACTGATTCTCGGATACGACGAAGGAGGAGTCCGACATGAGGTTGACCATGACGATGCTGTCCTGAATCTTCTCCATCGTCCGGAGCGCCTTGCGGATATTCTCCTGCAGCTGGTATTGTAAATAAGTCCGCCTCTCCAGGTCTGTGGAACCCAGGGAGGCCGAGTTGGAGAAAAGCTCGTAGTTGAGACCCGTGCTGGGGTAGCCCTCGGAGGCCAGCTGGATGCGCAGCTCGTCGGCCTGTTCCTCCGGCACGAGGATCGTGCTCGTCCCCTGCACCCTGGCCTCGACGCCCTTTTCGTCCAGCACCGTTTTAATCGTGCCGGCCTCTTCCGCGTCAAGCCCTGAAAACAGCACGGTGTATTTGACCTGGTTTAATAGAACGGCGCCGATAATGCCGGCAGCGATGATGACCGCCGCCAGCACGATGAGCCTTATTAACTTCTTCTTCTCCAGATTTTGAAAAAACTCACCGGCCCGTTTCAAAATCGATTTTGCAGAAGCAGCCAATCTTATCGCCCCAGCCTTTCAAATCAATCTTCTTTTTTTCGCAATCCAAAAATTTTTTGTTCCGTCGACATTGTTATTTGCCGAATTTATGAATATTTATGCATTTAATGGTTTTTTATTCATGTTTCACCGGTCCGTTCCGGCTTCATAAATAAACAGTTGACATAGTGCGAGAACCGACTATTCCGCCTGTTCTAGGATAAGATTACTATATTTGCAGACAAAATGCAACAAAATTCGAAATTTTTCAATTTTATTTTTGTTGTATGTTTTGCATATATTCTATAGGTAATTAATCCGAAATTAATGTACATAACTTACAATAAATTGGCCTTTTTTGCGTATTTTTAATCTCAATCACCAAATTCCCTGAAAAAAATTATTGAAATTCACATTAAAGTTATTGAAAAATGTGCCGATAATATATTTTTTGAGATCCGGCTTCTCATAATTCTCAGAAAATCTGTGATAATTATGAGAATTCTTGCAAAAAAACTCATTCTTCTAATTTTAGCAAAATGACTAAAGTCCGGACGAAATCTGTCGATATAACATAATGCGGGAAAATACCACCGTTTAAAAACGGCTTTCCGCTATAAAAAACCGAACGGCAAGGACGCCGTCGGTGCAAAAATCAAGGAGGAATACCACTATGCGTATCAACACCAACCTCACCGCAATGAACACCTATGGCCAATACACCGCGAACAACAACAAAATCGGAAGCGCCGTCGCGAAGCTCTCCTCGGGCTACGCCATCAACACAGCGGCGGACAACGCAACCGGCCTCGCGATCTCCGAAAAAATGCGCGCCCAGATCCGCGGCCTGACCAAAGCTTCCGCCAACGCCCAGGATGCCATCTCTCTCGTACAGACGGCAGAAGGCGCTCTTGGCAGTTCAACTGAGATTCTCCAGCGCATGCGCGAGCTGGCAGTCCAGTCGGCTTCGGACACCAACGAGAATGAAATCGACCGTACAGCCCTGCAGGATGAGTTTTCTCAGCTGCAGAAAGAACTCGACGAAATTGCAAAGACCACGACCTTTAACAAGAAAACCCTTCTCGACGGCTCTCTGGCTACCAGCACAAAGAACCTCGGTTCAACCTCCCTGGCGAACAGCGGCATGACAGTAGAGCTCGGCAACGCCGCGACCGGTTCTTACAACTTCAGCGTCACGACAAAGCTTGAAGTCGCTGCGGTGGAGGCACGGAACCCCGACAAGCCGGAGCTTGTGCTCGACGGTGCAGACTCGTATTTCAAAGATACGAGCAGTGTCTCGCTGGGCGGCGAGGTTAAGGCCTCCGACCTCTTGAACGGCAACTACACCCTGTCCGCGTCCTATGCCGACCCGACCAACGATCTCGGCGACGGTCAGATCAAGGTGACCGCCAACGGTGACAACGGTCAGACCTTCGAGGCGACGATCACGAAAGAGCAGCTCGACGGGCTGGCAACTGACGGAACGCTGAACATCCGGTTCAACGCCTCGGCTGACGATGCGTTCAATCTCTCCTTGGAGCTTGCCAACTTCGTCGCAGAGGGCGAGGACAACTATGACACGCTGGCAGCCAATATTTCCAAGCTGACCGTATCAGTCGCCGGAGGCGTGACGGCAAGGGATGCGGAATACGGCGTCTACGCCAACCTCACCGGCGCCGAGAGCGTCAAGCTCGAGTCCGGTATGGATTCCGTCACCTTTGCAAACGGCATCAAGGTCAACTTCGGCAAGCTGACGGCGTCTTCAGTGGACACGACAAACAACGCCGCGGCAACCGGTGCGGGCACTGCCATCACCACTGCAGCCATTAATGTCAACAATATGGTTAGCTACGGTACTTCCGGTTCCAGCACCGCAACATTAGCTGTTACAGACACGAACCATGCGCTTTCAATGGGCGACTTCACCGTCGGCTCGAACGCCGGCAAACTCGTACTCACCGATGCAGCCGGCAATGTGTTCACCAGCAGTACTGCCGCAACAGGAACCTCTGCAGAAGGCGCTCCGACTGAGCTCACCTTTGCCGCATTCGTCGACAGCGATGGCGACACGGTCGCCGGCTTGTCTGCTGTTGTTACAACGAACAATGCAACAGCCGACGGAATAGCAGTTGGATTGAATTCCGGTGTACAAGAAAACGCCACTAACGGCAACGTCGGACTTGTCTTCGCTGATACCGCCACCGGCACCGCCGCCTTGATCGACCAGTTCGCGTTTACCGATGATTCGATCGTATCGGAGGGCGCCCTGGCCATTTCGACCTCAACGTCAGGTTCGAATACGATCTTTACAGCGACTGACGGCCTGGGAACAGAGTACACGGCGACGCTTGCAACGGCTGATATGACCTCGGAGATAAGCGGCGGCACAGCAACCAACATGCTGACATTCACGGCCACTAACGGTTCTGCCGGCTTCACGGCCCGTCTGAAAACAACAAATGAAGCGGATAACGGCGTTACCTTTGAGGCGGATTCGACGCCTCAGACAACGGCGACCATCGACGGCGCCGGTCATAACTACACCAAGGTTTTCGGCCAGGGTACAGATGAGAACCTTTCCGCACCGACAGCATCATCCTTCATCGTCGAAGCGACGCAGAACGCGGGCCTCACCTTCCAGGTCGGCGCCAACCAGGGCGACTCCATGGTCATCAATATCGACAAGATGGATGCCACATATCTCGGCGTCGCTTCCGCCGGCGTGGCAACCCGCGAGGGCGCCCAGTCCGCCATCAAGGCTGTCGATTCGGCGATCAACCAGGTTTCATCGCAGCGCGCCTATCTCGGCGCCATCCAGAACCGCCTCGACTACAAGATTTCGAACCTGAATACCTCCACAGAGAACCTGACCTCCGCCGAGAGCCAGATCCGCGACGTGGACATGGCCAAGGAGATGACGAACTTCACAAACTCCAACATCCTGCAGCAGGCGGCCACCGCGATGCTCGCCCAGGCCAACGCCCTGCCCCAGAACGTCCTCTCACTCATCGGCGGCTAATACCCCCTCCTCTCTTAAATACATCATACAAGCATGAGAAAGCCCGGTTTACCGGGCTTTTCTCTCATAAATCCGAGAATTTTCAAAACAGAACCTGCTTTTTCCAATTTTGTTATTATGTCAACAAACACTACATGTTGTGTTTGAATTATTATTCATTTCCAAAATATAGAGGATTTTACCTTTACCCCTCAGCAAAGTACTCTTCGATCCTTCTCGGTCCGCCGATGATGTTTTTGCCGATATAAACGGCGCCGTCCTCTTTTGTTTTCTGGCCCCATTTGACGAGGGAAATTTCACCGGATGTGATTTCAATGGCGGTAATGCTCCAGGGGTGGACGCAGCTGCCGTCGTTGAAATAGAGGCCTTCCCCCGGCTCGGGGAAGACGGGGCGGTGGGTGTGGCCGGCAATCAGGGGGGTATTGTTCTTAACG
>JAAYBH010000301.1 GCA_012718935.1 Clostridiales bacterium | reverse complement strand
GTGATGGCGTTCGATCTTCTGAACGCCGCAAAAGCGGGAGTCAGCATGTACGCCCGGGCGCTGTCGGAATCAACCACGCCCGATGTCCGCATCACACTGAATAAACAGCTGGACCAGGCCGTTTCCTTTGCCGGACAAATCATGTCCTATATCGTTGACAGGGGTTGGGTCACGCCCGACGATCTGAAGGTCCAGCTGGCCGCCGACGCGAAAAAAGCGCAGGAAACGCTGGACATGTTGAAATAAGGGTGAAAAAGCAAATGGACCGACACAGGAGTCGGTCCCTACGAAGATCATATTCTGATCCGCATGTAGGGACCGACCCCCGTGTCGGTCCTCCAACAAAAATACCGCACATATTTCCCGCTTTTTGGAGAAAAATAAGCGAGGAGGAGGGATTTTATGGCCAAGAACAACGCGAAAAGCAATAAGGATTCCGAAGGGCTCATCAGGGGCTTCGGCGACCCGGATTCAGCCGGTATTGACAGCACGCACTTTTTGAATCTGCGTGACAGCGCTGAGGCAAGCTTCCTAAAGCAGCAGTGGGACACGAAGCAGCTGCTGCGGGAGAACAAAAAGCCGGACCCGGAGATACAGCAGTCATAATGGTTTACGGGGGATGACGATGACAAGGGACGAATGGAAGAACTACAAGGATTTCGATGAATTGAAAAGGGAGATGGCGGGCGGCTTTGCCGCCAACGATCTCTTCGGCGCGGGCATGACGCATCTGAGTGCCGCCAGCTTGTTACAGCCGAAGGATTTGAAACGGACAAACAAGACGGAGAGCGATACGCTCCGCGCCGAATAAAACAGTATGGGGCGGTTTTGACCAGTCAAAACCGCCCCCTTGCTATTTGTGCCCATCCCGAAATATAATACTGAATATGGAACAGAAGGGATGATGATGATGATGCGTCTGTTTTATGCTGTCAACTTTGACGATATCGTCAAGAAGCGGCTTTCGGATATCCAGAATGCGCTGCGGGCGCAGGCAACCCGGGGGAATTTCACGCTGGTTGACAACCTGCACCTGACCCTGGCGTTTATCGGCGAGGTAACCCAGGATCGAAGCGGCCCGCTCCGCCAGATCGCCGAGACGCTTAAGATAACGCCGTTTGAATTGAAGCTTCAAGGCCTAGGCCGGTTCCGGCGCGACGGCGGCGATATCCTGTGGGTGGGTATTGAGGAGAATAAAAGCCTGGCTTCGATTTACAACAAGCTGGGGGGCCAAATCGCTGAAGCCGGCTTTACAGTCGAAAAACGCAAATTCACGCCCCACCTGACCCTTATCCGCGAAGCCCGCCTCCGCCCGGAGTTCGACCTGACCGCCTTTTCCGGACAGCTTGAGCCAATCGTCACCAGTATCAGTAAAATCAGTCTGATGAAATCCGAGAGGTCTCAGGGCAGGCTGACTTATACGGAAATTGCGTAAGTCTGCCGGAATCGGTATTATCTCTCTAAAATCAGAATTCCCGGGTTCTCCTCCTCGGACAGCCATTTCAAAATCCTCAGGATGGCTTCCTGCGGCGCCGCAATACAGCCGGAGGTGGGGATTGTTTTGCAATGCAGAAACACGGCGGAGCCTTTTCCCGGGGCTGTGTTCTCGGTATTATACTCCACCACAACTGCGTACGCGTAATACTTCGGCATC
>JAAYBH010000300.1 GCA_012718935.1 Clostridiales bacterium | reverse complement strand
TCCCTATTATGTTACCTTTGTATCTTTCCCTCTTAAGAACACGAGATAGATCACAAACGCCATGAGAGCAAAGAGCGCGGAGCCCCACCAGACGAAGTTGAAGCCCAGCTTTTCCGCTACAATGCCGAACAGAAACGCGCCGATGCCGTAACCGAGGTCGATGGCGGCAAAATAAGCCGCCGACGCCGAACCGCGCCTTTTTGGCGAGCACCGCTGAAACATCATCGAATTGACCGCCGGGCAGACTATTCCCTGGGCCAGACCCAGGGGAAAAGCGAGGACGAACAGGTAAAAGCGCGAAGGAGCAAAGGGGATCAATGCCAGACACGGGATGATCGCCGCCAGCGCCGGTATGACGACGATATCGGCGCCGCGCCTGTCGGCGACTTTTCCAAACAGCAGCCTGGAGCTGAGCATTCCGGCGGCGCTGATTGTAAAAAACAAGCCAATGTCACCCAGGCGCATATCGCGGGAAAAGATAGTTAAAAACGCTGCGAGGGTGGAAATGGCAATAAAAACGAGAATCAGGACGACAGCCGGTATGAAAACGCCCTTTTCGAAGCCCATATACAGCCTCGGCAGCGGCACGCTGCTGCATACCGCCTCCTCAACAGTCGGTATCCCGTTATTCGATGATTTCGGCTTGCCGCGTTCATAACGGATCATCATATCCAAAATGGCGCAGATAACGGCGATGACTGCCGACAGAGTAAACAGCGGCAGGAAACGCTCGTTTTCGCCGGTTCCGATGATCCCCAGCGCGATGGCCGGCGCCAGCGCCGATGCGATGGTGCCGTACAGGCCAAATATCCCGAGCCCTTCCGACAGGCGCGATTTCGGGATGATATCGGCGGCGGCGGCTCCCCCGCAGGTGGTATGGATGCCGAAGCCGATACCGTGGAGTGTCCGTACAAGGATCAAAATGACGATAACGGTTGAAAAGCGGTAAAGAATGGAGGCTGCTGCGCATAAAACCGCGCCGGCAACAAGCAGCTTTACCCGGCCGACCTTATCGGTCAATATGCCTGTGAAGGGGCGCGTCGCCAGTGCCGCAAATGTGAAAACAGCCGTCATCAGTCCGGCGGAAAAGGTCGTTCCCGTTATGTTCTGCGCGTAAATCGGCAGCGTTGACACAAAAAAATAGTTGCAGAAGCTTATACCGGAACTGGCGAGCATCACGATAACAAAGTCCCGGCTCCAAAGCCTCTGCGTTTTATCTTTCAAAACCAAGTCTCCAATGTTCAGATTCTTTCAGGCTGCTGTGCTTATTTCGCCGAGAGGTTTTCGGTCATGACTTTTATAAACACCTCCACAAGGGCGGGGTCCAGTATCGTTCCGGCAGCCCCTCGGATCCGCTCCAGCGCCTCCTCATGGGTCACAGGCCCGTCTCTGCCGTTCAAAATTACTTCATAACATCCGGCCACCGCGATGATTCTGGCAATCAGGGGGATTTCGTCGCCCTTCAGACCCCGGGGATACCCGGTGCCGTCCCAATGCTCATGATGGCAATAGACGCCCTCCGCCAGGCCGGCGGTGCTGTCGAAGATGTTTAATATCCTGTAGCCGACGACGGGGTGCTGCCTGTAATCGATTTCCTCCTGGTCGGTGAATTCTCTGCCTTTCCGGAGGATTTCCTCGCTGATGGCGACCTTGCCGATATCGTGAAGGAATCCGCCGCTCCTTAGAAGCTTAACCTCCGCCTGAGGCAGCCCGAGAGCTTCCGCTATGGTACGGCAGATCTCGCTCACATTCGCCGCGTGCTGTTCCTCCTGGGGGCATTTGCTGTATAGCGACATGATGGTCGCGTTGATCAAATCCGTGTCCGTCCTGTTTCTGTTCAGCGTCTTCTCCTTGTACATCTCATTTTCGGCGTTTTTCTGCGTCATATCGATAGTCTCGGACAGCGTTGTTTTTGTGCTGCAGCCCAGGGACATGCTGCATCTGAAAACGCCCTGCTGTTCCCTTTTCAAAACGTCCCTGATGCGCGAGATAACCTGCAGTGCGGCTTGTTCAGGTGTTTTCGGAAGGAGTATGACGAACTCATCGCCGCCCAGCCTGGCTATGATATCTTCCTCGCGGCATACTTTCCTGATCGCTTCCGCCGTCTTCACCAGCAGCTCGTCGCCGGAGGCGTGACCGAAAACATCATTCATCAGCTTCAGGCCGTTGAGGTCGCCCATAATGACGGAAATCGGCAGATTGCTTTTTGTGTCCGCCTTTTTGACAAGATACTCAAAGTGATTTCTGTTAAACAAGCCGGTGAGCGCGTCATGGGAGCTGAAATACTCGATCTGCCGCTCGTGCATGCGCTTCATCGTATTGTCGATAAACGTCACGACTACACCCACGAGCGCACCGTTCTTATACTGC
Organism: Clostridiales bacterium; assembly: GCA_012718935.1. Lineage (GTDB taxonomy): Bacteria > Bacillota > Clostridia > Oscillospirales > Oscillospiraceae > Sporobacter. Next base: position 2,681 of record JAAYBH010000300.1, on the reverse strand, counting down.
GGATAGGAATTATACGCAACGTCAAAGCTCGTCCCGTCCGGCCGCCAGAACACCTCGTTCTCCTCATGAGAGGCAACGCCCTCCGTACACGTCCTGATGATCTGGCATTCCTCTCTCGGAAGGGGTGAACCGTCCCTGTTCCTTGAATGGAGCAGCTCGTGAATATCCTTGCCGAGCAGCTCGTCCTCACTCTGCAGGCCGAGCACCTCCAGGCAGCTGGTATTGCAGAAGGTGCACCGGCACTCCAGATCAATACCGCAGACCGCCTCGGCCGTTGAATCAAGGATCAGGCGCAGCCTTTCCCTGCTGTCTTCCAAGGCCCGGTTTGCCTCCTCAAGCTCAAGATTATTTTGAATAGCGGCGTCGACAGCTTCCTGTCTGCTTTGCTCAAAGTAGCTGATCAATAGGATCAGCGCGAGCACCGCCGCAAGAATATTGACAATTGAAACCGGGTCGAAGGGCGCCGGCTGCCAGCTTTTATAGCTGAACAGCATGAATGACAGCATGATGATCAGGAAGAATACCGACACAATCAGCGCCTTTTTTCTGCCCAGCATGAAAAACACCATCGGCGGGAATACGCTGATCCAGACAAAAATGTAACGCACATGACCGACTGTGACAAACATGAGGCTCATCACGCAAAACATCAGTACAACAACGGCATAGGAGCAGATTTCCAGGCGGTCTGTTTTATGGAAGAATACTAGGATCGCCAGACACAGAACCGCACAGGAGCCCAGAACGATCACCTGTGTCATATAGTTCGAAATAGCATTAATAACGAGAAAAATGACGGCCACGGCGATATGGAGCAGAACAACAACGTTAAAAAGATAGACGCGTCTGTATTCGGGATGATCAGGGCTGAACCGGCCATTATTCGTCAGGAAATTATACAGCAACGAATATCTCATTTTTCGCCCCCCCCGAATCACCGTTTTTTGCGATATCATATCTCTGCAACGCACAATATAAGTAATATTTAGATCAGGCTCAGACAGAATAATGTATAAATGATATTACAATCTTCGGTTTTTTTCAATATATTTATCTAGAATTCCTTCTAATTTTTAACAAACTGAGCGTAACTTTTTGTCCTTCCCTGGTTCTGTATATGACCGGCACGGCATACATAATTAGTACAAGTATCGTGTGGAAGGAGAATATCAATGGATTTCGGCTTTACATCCGTTGCGGCCATCACCGTCATCTGTTATCTGATTATTGAGATTTTAAAAACGACACCGCTCAGCAGGAAGTGGCTGCCGGTCATCAGCGGCCTTCTCGGCGGGGTGCTGGGCGTTGTTGCCATGCTGATCATGCCGTCCTACCCGGCCTCGGATTATCTCAACGCAATCGCCATCGGAATCGTCAGCGGTCTGGCCGCAACCGGCATCAATCAGGTTGCCAAGCAGCTTAAGGCCGGGCATTAACAGCCGCCATAAAAATAAGTCTTAAAACAACGCTGTTCAGCACCGGAACAGCGTTGTTTTACTTTTATACGGGCATCATATTCAAAAAATTCAAGAACCCCCCTTTACAAAATAAAAAAGGTGTGTTATTATAAAACAGTAATAATTATTATTATTGTTATGAAAGGCAAATTTTGATGGGCGGAGTAAAAAAATACAGCCGCAAGCGGGAGGCTATTCTGGAAAAAATACGCGGGACGGCATCGCATCCGACGGCAGACTGGATTTACGAAGAGGTGCGAAAAGAAATCCCCGATATCAGCCTCGGCACTGTTTACAGGAATCTCGCGGTTTTCAAGGACGAAGGCCTCATCATTTCAATCGGCGTCGTTGACGGGCAGGAGCGGTTTGACGCCAATACCGGCGAGCATACACATTTTATCTGCCTGGGCTGCGGCGATGTGCTGGATATCGAAGCGGACATCGACTCGGGGCTCAATGAAAAGGTCTCGCGCGATAATGGCCTGGATATCATGTTCCGGCATCTCAATTTTTATGGAAAATGCAAAAAATGCGCGAATAAAACCAAGTGAGCGCAAGAAAAATACATTTATATTTATCGGAGGTATTATAATGAAAAAGTTTGTATGCAGCGTGTGCGGCTATGTCCATACGGGAGACACTCCCCCGGAGAAATGCCCTGTCTGCGGCGCCCCCGCATCCAAGTTTGTCGAGCAGGCCGATGATATGACCTGGGCGGCCGAGCATGTGGTCGGCGTGGCCAAAGGCGCGCCCGACGATATCATTAACGATTTGCGCATGAATTTTACCGGAGAATGCACGGAGGTCGGCATGTATCTGGCGATGGCCCGTGTCGCCGTCCGCGAGGGTTACCCCGAGATCGGCGCTTTCTGGGAAAAGGCCGCCTATGAAGAAGCAGAGCACGCCGCCAAATTCGCCGAGCTCCTGGGCGAGGTCGTCACCGACAGTACAAAGAAAAACCTGGAGATGCGCCTGCAGGCCGAAAACGGCGCGACGGGAGGCAAAGCAGACCTGGCCAAGCGCGCCAAAGACCTGAACCTCGACGCCATCCACGATACCGTCCACGAGATGGCCCGCGACGAAGCACGACACGGGAAAGCTTTCAAAGGGCTTCTGGAGCGTTACTTCGGAGCGTAACAACAACTAGGATAATTCCTTATTGACAACAGGAAAATCAAGTGTTTCGAGTACTTTGCACATGGTGAATAGATAACCTAACAGTCC
>JAAYBH010000299.1 GCA_012718935.1 Clostridiales bacterium | reverse complement strand
CCCCCTCAGTTGCGGGCTTTGTTGCTTCGTTATTTTCCATCAGACCAGCGATGCCAGGACGGCGGCCTTGGTGACGATGCCGATGAGGCGGTTTTTGTCGTCGACGACGGCGATGGGGAAATTGGTCTCAGCCGCCACGGGGATGAGGTCTGATATCTGGGTGTCGATGGTTGTTGTAGGGAGATCCCTGATCAACGCGTCCTGGAACGTTATTTCTCCGGCTCTGACCTTTAAGGCCTGGTCCAGCGTCAGGATGCCGACGAGCGCCATCTTCTCCTCCACCACATAGACGCTGGACAGACCGTTGTCGCGCATCTGCTTGAGGGCGTTGTTGGCGCCGTCGCGGGCGTGGATCAAGCTTGAGGGCGTCTGCATGATATTGCGGACGCTGTAGATTTGCGTCTTGTCGGCGCTGTCGATAAAATCGCGGACATAGTCGTCGGCTGGATTTGAGGACATACCTTCCGGTGTGTCAATCTGGATGATCCTGCCGTCGCGCATGATGGCGACGGTGTTGCCGAGCTTGAAGGCCTCGTTGATGTCGTGGGTGATGAAGACGACGGTTTTGTTCAGCTTCTCCTGGATGGACAGGAGCTCAAACTGCATGTCGTGCCGGACGAGGGGGTCCAAGGCCGAGAAGGGCTCGTCCATCAGCAGGATGTCCGGGTCGTTCGTGAGCGCCCGGGCGATACCCACGCGCTGGCGCATGCCGCCGCTGAGATTGTCGATGCTTTTGCGCTCCCAGCCGGAGAGGCCCACCATGTTGATCATCTCCATGGCCTTCTCCTCCCGTTCGGCTTTCTTGACGCCGCGAATTTCAAGTCCGAAGGCCACGTTGCTCAGCACATCCCTGTGGGACATCAGGCCGAAGCTCTGGAAGACCATTGACATTTTACTGCGCCGAAACTCCAGCAGCTCCTGCTTGCTGAACTCTTCGATGTCCCGGCCCTCAAAGAAAATTTTACCGGATGTGGCCGGGTGCAGCTTGTTCAGGCAGCGCACCACCGTCGATTTGCCGGAGCCGGAAAGGCCGATGAGGGTGAAAATCTTACCCCGCTCCACATCGAAGGAGATGTCGTCAACGGCGACCGTGACGCCGGTCCGCTTGAGGATTTCTTCCTTGGAGCGGCCGTTTTCTAAGAGCTCGCGCGCGGTCGTCTTGTTTCTGCCGAACATTTTGGTAAGGTGCTCGACGTGCAGGATAATGTCTTTATCATTTGTCATTGCGTCTCCTCCTTCTTCTTGACAATCCCCTGTGTCAGTCTGTCAAGAATAATGGCCACGATGACAATGGCGATTCCGGCGGCGAAGCCGCGGCCGCTGTCCAGCCTGTTGATGCCGATGATGACCTCCGAGCCGAGGCCGGTGGCGCCGATCATGGAGCAGGTGACGACCATGGAGATGGCCATCATGATCGTCTGATTGACGCCGGTCATGATCGTGGGCAGCGCCTGGGGTATCTGCACCTTGAAAAGGGTCTGCGCCTTTGTGGCGCCGAAGGCCCTGGCAGCCTCCACAACCTCGACGTTCACCTGCTGTATGCCGTGACTGGTCAGGCGTATGACGGGCGGTACAGCATAGATCGTGGTGGCCAGAACAGCGGGAACATTGCCCAGATGTAAAAGCATAACTGCAGGGATCAGATAGACGAAGCTGGGCATTGTCTGCATAGTATCCAATATCGGCCGGATGACAGCATTGGCTTTTTTACTGGCTGAAATGAGAACGCCGATGGGCAGGCCGATAATCATGGAGATCAAAACGGACGTGATGATAATCGTCAGCGTCTCGTTCATCAGCTCCCAATAGCCGATGGCGCCGATGAAGAAAAGCAGCGCCGTATACAAAACGGCCTGTATCCATTTTCTGCTCATGCGATACGTTGCGACGAATACCAGAACAAGGAGCAGCCACCACGGAATGAGATTGACCACGCTGCCAACCGCATTTAATAAAGAACGCAGCAGCACCCGAAGGCCGTCAAAAAAACCACCCCAGTTGTGAAGCATATAGTCGATGGCGTCATTGATCGGCCCCTTGATGTTGACATAGATGTCCTGGGGAAAGCTT
>JAAYBH010000298.1 GCA_012718935.1 Clostridiales bacterium | reverse complement strand
TATATGCATCAATCAGTAAGCGCCAATTACGCCAACTGAACAGCAGACAGTTTCACTGAGAGAGGAGTATTTATGAAATACGAGAGAATACCCTACATGGCGCAGGGCGCCAAATACGAATATGTCGGGACCACGATCCAGCCCATCAACGTCCCTGTGCTAGATTATCCCATATCACCGCGGGAAAACTTCCGGCGCGTACTCAACCATGACCATCCGATGTGGGTTCCCATGTCCCTCACCGATTTCAATCACACGATGGGCGGCGAGCTGACCGGACTGCCCGATTTGCGCTTCGACTTCACCGAGCGCTGCGACTGGACGGACCTCTTCGGGTGCGTCTGGGAGTGGATTCCCTCGGCCGGCGGCTCCATGCTCAAGCCGAACCAAAAACCTGTGCTCGACGATATCACCGAGTGGGAGAAAAAGATCGTCTGGCCGGACCTCAGCGAGTCGCGTATCAAGGCCTGCTGTGAGAAATATATGAGCCTGCCGATTTACCATCCCGATAAAATGAACTACTACGACTTGGGTCAGGGCTGCACCGAACGCCTTGTCGCCGTCCTGGGCGGCTATACGGAGGCCATGCTGGCCCTTGCCGAAGAGCCGGAAGCCTGCCGGGATTTCATGGCTCAGCTGTCCCGCTTCCACAACGAGATGTTCGACAAGATCAACAAGTACTTTCCCACCGATCTGGTTATGTATCACGACGACTGGGGCACCGAGCGCGATTCCTTCTTCGGTGAGAAGATGATGGACGAGATCGTCTATGAGCCGTCAGAAATCTTCTTCAAGCACGTCAAGGACAGCGGCGTGGCCATAACGTTCCACACGTGCGGCTGCGTCAAGCGGTTTGTTCCTCACACGATCTCCCTGGGCGCCGACTTCCTGCAGCTCCAATTACGGGCCAACGACGTGAAGGCCTACAAGGAGCAGTACGGCGACAAGATCGGCTTCGACGTCTATATGATCCCTGTGTCGAGCGAACAAGTCGCTTCTGATGCGCGGCAGTACGTGGACGATCTGGGCAAGGACGGCGGTCTGTTCTGCACGATCTTCGGCGGCGACGAGAAGATCCTGTGGGATGGCATGCAGGAGCTGTACTGCTACAGCCGGGAGTATTACGAGAAGTAATCAAACCGGCAAAAGCTCATATATAAGAAACGGTACGGTTAAAAACCGCGCCGTTTTTTTATATCGTCCGAACATGTGACAAGACCGTCGGGATAAACCGACGGTCTTGTCGTGGGGAAGAAGAAAATTATAGAAGGCCGCAGCGTGACGTTAAAAATAGATTGCCAGGCCTTACGATTGCCGCCTATCTTTACATGTCCGCTGCGAGCTGGGGGACGGCTGAGAGCTCAATCGGTCGATTTATTGCCGTTAAGCCGGCCGAAGGGATATTTTGATTAAACCTCAAATTTTACCCGGTTGGATTATCGCCTATATACAGGTCGAAGGTCATGTCCTCGATTCCGCTGTTATATGGCTCCTCTCCCATGACTCTGCATACCATCGCTGTGTTGCAAAGCTGATTGTCCCGAACGCATCTGATGAACTCGGCGAGAGATTCGTGCAGCCTTTCGGGCTTTGTCGTAAACGTCAGACGGGCCGCGTTTATAAGCCGGAACTTTGACTTGAATATATAGCCGCATTCGGGGGCGAAAAGCCGGTCCACCGGTATGAGTATCTCGGTATCCAGGACCGTTTTGCCGCCGTTTCTTTCGGCGGAAAAGATCGCGGTAATCGTCGGACCCGTTTTGTTTATGGAATTGGCCTTCAAATAATTGCCAAGCTGCCTTGCGGCGGTCTTGATTTCGGACAGAGTTCCCTGTTTTCTCAATGAAATCAGCTTTTCACAGAAGAATTCCTGACCTGGTTCAAACGTCATATTTTCACATCCTCCGTCAAATTTATGGCAGCTTGGTCATGATAACGGTTGAAAAAGAATCGAAAACTGCTGACATTCTGAGTGTATTACATATCCTGATTAT
>JAAYBH010000297.1 GCA_012718935.1 Clostridiales bacterium | reverse complement strand
TATGACATTGCTCCCCAGCTTGGCACGCGCGGTAGCTGCCGCTTAAAGGGAGAGTACGTCATGACGGCCAACGACTTTGCCTTCGCCACCAAGCACGAGGATACGATAGCATGGCATTCCACAATCTGCATGATCAACGACTGCGGCCCGGTCGAGATACCATACAGGGCTCTCCTGCCGAAGAAGATTGAGAACCTCCTTGCCCCGGGGCGTCATATCTCTGCGGACAATGTGGCAATAGACTGGCTGAACCTCATCCCGCAATGTGTCGGCACAGGACAGGCCGCCGGCGTCGCGGCCGCCGTTGCGGTTCAAGACGGCGTAGGCGTACGCGCGGTTGATATTCGCAAGGTTCAGAATATCCTTATTGATCAGGACGTCCCGCTTCCACGCAATGACCGCGTCGACAAAACATATATGGAGGTCTGCCAGCTGCACGAATTTGGACTCTACACCGACCTTGCCAAAAAAGCACGCGAACAGGCAGACGGCATCAAGGAGTACCGGCAGTGGTGACCCCGGGAGACAGCGCACCTGAAGAGGCAGCCCCCGCAAAGGTATCCGTCCAGACCACGGAGGAATCGTGTCCCATGCTGCCGAGCGATTTCTATATCCAGCTTCTGGACCCGCCCGCCTGCATTAATAGGAATCTTTGCGACGGTTGCGGACGTTGCGGGCACTGATTCACCTATACATTTAAAACAAAACGGCTGGGCTTTTCACAAGCCCAACCGTTTTGTTTTATACGCTGCCGCTTCAGTGCTTGGTTTCTCTTACATTTGTCAGACAGATGTGATATACTGTAAACACTAAGAAAAATAGAAAAATAAGGGCTGAAACGCGTATGACACTGAAACAGATCAAATACTTCGAGGCAGTTTGTGAGACACGCAATATTTCCAAAGCTGCTGACTCACTGTTTATCTCTCGTTCTGTCGTCTCCCGCGCGCTGAAGGAGCTTGAAAACGAGTTTGGCGTGGAGCTTTTCAACCGCACGCATCTCGGTCTTGAGCTCACGGAGGACGGCAAGCTTCTGCAAAATATGTTTTACGAGTTTTCCAGTGTTTATGCCTCTATTCAGGAGCGCATCAGGCAGCGAAACAGCAACAGTGAGAGCCGGCTGCTAACAATCGGCATTACGCAAACATGCGGCAGGCGGCTCTATCCGCGCCTTTTCATTGAGTTCAATAAAAATTACCCTGAGGTGCAGTTTAATACAATAGAGCTCTCGGCGTACGAATCCCATGACCAGGTCACGACTGGGAGTATAGATTTCTTTTTTACACCGGAAACGTTTCGAACCGGCAGTAAATTCTCCATGATGGGGGAGTTGCCCCTCTACTCATCTCAAACAGTGTTCTGCACTGCCAGAGGCACCAGGCTCGCAAAACATTCCACCGTCACGCCGCGTGAAATAACAAAACTTCCTATGGCAATGCTGGCGGCGCGCCCACCCATCGAATGGCCGTTGAACATCGTTCTGCGCACAAGTCAGCACGTTCTTATCAAAAGAGCAATACTCAGCGGTCTTGCAAATGCCATACTTCCAATGGACATGATCGATGATTGGGACGGCGTCATTGGCGTACCTTTTGAGCCTCCCCTTACATTTACAAATCGACTTATCTGGAATAAGGCCATCCCCCATTCACCCGCGTTCAATGATTTCCTCGAGTTTATGCAGAACTACAACTTAACAGACCTTTGAACCTCTCCCGCTTACGCTTCGCATAGAAGCAGGAGCTTCTGAGTTCACCGACCACTGCGATATCTTTCATCGTCTTACACGGTCTCCCTCAGCGTAAATTCCCGTAGTTCCCACGGTACTGAATATTTAACTAGGCCAACAGCCTTAGGCCTTCGTTCAATAT
>JAAYBH010000296.1 GCA_012718935.1 Clostridiales bacterium | reverse complement strand
GCTTTGAGGCCGTATTTCTTACGCTCTTTCATGCGGGGATCGCGGGTGAGGAGACCGGCGGCCTTGAGAGCGGTGCGGTAGGACTCGTCGACCTGAAGAAGGGCGCGGGCGATGCCGTGGCGGATGGCGCCGGCCTGGCCGGTGACACCGCCGCCGACGACCTTGGCTTCGATATCGAATTTGCCGACAGTGCCTGTGGTGTTGAAGGGCTGGCGAACCAGGAGCTTCAGCGTCTCAAGTCCGAAATAATCGTCCATGTCGCGGCCGTTGATCGTGATGGTTCCCGTTCCTGCGGGGAAGAGGTGAACTCTGGCAACGGAGGATTTTCTGCGGCCTGTGCCGTAGACATAAGGCTTCTTGCTCGTATACATTCGTTTTCTCCTCCTTTATTCCTGAGTCCAGGCTGTGGGCTTCTGGGCTTCGTGCTTGTGGACGGCGCCCTTGAAAATGCGCAGGCGTTTCATGGCGAGACGGTCCAGGTTGTTTTTCCCCATCATGCCCTTGACGGCCAGCATCATAGCAAATTCGGGACGTTCGGCCATGATCTTTTCGTACTTGACTTCCTTTAAGCCGCCAACCCAGCCGCTGTGCCTGCGGTACAGCTTCTGCTGGAGCTTGTTCCCGGTCAGGACAGCCTCCTGGGCATTGATGACGATGACGAAATCACCGCAGTCGACGTTCGGCGTGTAGGTGGGCTTGTGCTTGCCGCGGAGCAGGACGGCTGCCTGTGCCGCTGTGCGGCCAAGCGGCTTGCCGGCTGCGTCAAGGATGTACCATTTGCGCGAAACAGTCTCCTTTTTAGCGAGAGTAGTTGACATAATATATCCCCCATATATAAATAAGCTTTGACAATAAGATTGCAGGCACGTACAATACTGGCAAATCAACCGTTGCAGTGCCTTATTTTTATAGCACAACGGATGATTGATGTCAATACCTGTATTTGTAATTATTAATTTACCGTTTAACGATCTCCGTATTGCTCCGTTTTACGCCCGTTATCTCGCAATTGCTCTGTTTCGATTTTACTTTTTCAGAGGTGTTTTCCGTGAATAAATTCACCGGACTTGTCCGGCGCTGCATTGAAGACTATAAAATGATAGCAGACGGGGACAGGATTGCCGTCGGCGTTTCCGGCGGGAAGGACTCCGTTTCACTCCTGTGCGCGCTGGCAAACCTCCGGCAGTATTACCCGAAACGGTTTGAGCTGCACGCCGTCACCCTGTCCATGGGGTATAAGGAGATGGACTTTTCCCCTATCGCCGAATTATGCCGAACCCTTAGCGTGCCGTTCACGCTGCGTGAAACACAGCTGGGTAAGCTCATCTTTGAGGATCGGAGGGAGAAGAACCCCTGCGCTCTCTGTGCGAAAATGCGCCGCGGAGCTCTGAACGATATCATCGGTGAAATGGGGATTAAGAAAATCGCTCTGGCTCACCATTATGACGACGCGGTGGAGACGTTCCTCCTGTCGCTGTTCTACGAGGGGCGCATCAGCTGCTTTCAGCCGGTGACCTGGATGAGCCGGACCGGCGTCACCCAGATCCGCCCGCTCCTCTATATCGGAGAGGGGACCGTCAGAAGTCTCGTCAGCCGTCTCCATTTGCCGGTGGTGGAGAATGTCTGCCCGATGAACGGGAAATCCAAGCGCGAGGAGGTCAAAACCCTCCTTAAAACCCTGGCCGCCCAATACCCGGACCTGAAGAGTAAAATCTTCGGCGCCATGCAGAGATTGCCGCTGGAGGGCTGGGAGCCCGAGGAGTACGCGCGGCGGCTGCTGCCATAAACACCCGGGGGTTGTGCTGCAGGCACAACCCCTCCGGTGCTGATATATCGGGAAGCGTGATGTTTTATATCAGAGTCCATTACGGCGCTGTCAGCTGGACCGTGTTGGAGACGAACTTGCCGTTTCCAAAGACATAGGTAATGGCGAAGTAATACGTCTTTCCCGATTCCAGGCCCGCGTCCGCAGGGGTGGTCGACCAGCCCGACGCCCCCAGGTCTGATTGGACGCAGATGTATCCGTCGTCAGGATAGACCGGATTGGGGTTTGTTCCGGAGGCGACGACCTTATAATACATGAAGTCTTCGTATGCCGTTCCGTTGTACACGACGGAGCCGGACGGCAGGGGCGACCAGTAAAACGAGAGCATGCCGCCGTTTGAAGAGACCGACAACGACGGCGAGGAGAAGGCGGAGGCCGGCGGCGCGCTTGAGCCGGGTACTGTGGCAGATACAGTGTTGGAGACGAATTTGCCGTTGCCGAAGACGTATGTCACGGCAAAGTAATAGGTTTGGCCGGCCTCCAGCTTGGGGGATTTGTTGTAACCGCCCGAGGAGGGGTCGACAGACCAGCCCGACGACCAGGTGTCGGAGGTATAGTAAATGTAGCCATCGTCGGGGTAGACCGGCGTCGAATCTGTTTTTGAGGCTACAATCTTATAATAGTTGAAATCTGAATATGTCTTACCGTTGTAAGAGACGGTTCTGTCGGGCAGGGTGGTCCAGCTGAAATTGAGGGAATTTCCGGATACGGAGACGTTCAGCTGAGGCGCTGTCATAGCTGTGGCCGGGGTCTCCTCAAATACGGGAACGGTGGTGCTGATGGTGTTTGTTGTGAATTTCCCGTTATCAAAGACGTAGGTAACGGCGAAGTAATAGGGTACGCCGGATTCCAGGGTCGGTGACTTGTTGTAATTACCGCCGGACGGGTCGACCGACCAGCTTGATGTGCCATAGTTGGAGCCCACGTACAGATAGCCGTCATCGGGATAGACGGGCGCCGGATTCGTTTGTGACGCCACGACCTTGTAGTACTTAAAGCTCTTGTAGGTCATGCCGTTATATGTGACGGATTTGCCGCTCAGGGGCGTCCAGGAGAAATGGAGCTTGCCGTCCGAGGCCGAGACCGTGAGACCGGGCG
>JAAYBH010000295.1 GCA_012718935.1 Clostridiales bacterium | reverse complement strand
GGAAATTACTTAAATGCAGCGACAGTATCGCTTTTTTGCCTGTTAAGAACCGGAGGACCCACACAGCCGAGCAGGCCTGAGCCAGAACGCTGGCCAGCGCGGCGCCGCGGACACCCATGCCGAGCGCAAAAATAAAAATCGGATCAAGGATGATATTGACAACGGCGCCCAGGGCTATCGTCAGCATACCTGTCCGACCGAAGCCCTGGGCATTGATGAACGGATTCATACCCAGGCTGATCATGACAACCACGGTGCCGAAAACATAAACGGAGAGATATTCCTCGGCATAACGATACGTCGAGTCATCCGCCCCGAACAGGTATAAAAGCGGACGTCTAAACACGAGACAGAGCGCTGTGAGAGCAATGCCAAGAATAAGCAACAGGACAAAGGCGTTGCCCATGACATGCTCCGCCTCTTTTTTGTCGCCGCGCCCCCTGGCCATTGAACAGAGCGGCGCGCCGCCTGTGCCGCACAGATTCGCAAAGCCTATGAGAATCGAAATAATCGGCAGTGTGATGCCGATGCCCGTCAGCGCCAGACGCCCGTCGGCGATATGGCCGATATACATCCTGTCGACGAGATTGTACAGGATGTGGATGAACTGGGCCATCGTCATCGGCACGGCCAGCTTTAATATGGCTCTTGGGATGCTGCCCTTTGAAAAATCATTTTGCTGGGTATCCATATGTTTTATGATGCTCCCGGTATGTTCTTAATACAGCTTAATTCTATTGCTTTACTAGCTTAAATGCAATATGTAGGGGCGATTTTCATCGCCCCTTTTTTGTTATGCCGCTTTTTTGTTTGTATCGTTTAAAACCGTATTGAGCATATTTTCGATCGATATGCCGTATCCCCGCGTCGGGTCGTTGATGAGTACATGGGTCACGGCACCGATGATCTTGCCGTTTTGGATAATCGGGCTGCCGCTCATACCCTGGACGATACCGCCTGTCCTGGCGATGAGCTGTGGGTCTTTGACGCTGATCATCATGCTGCGGCCGACAGCCTCAGCGCCCGAGTAGACGCGTATGATCTCAACAGCATATTCCTTGACCTCTGTGCCTGACACATTGGATAAAATTGTTGCCGGCCCGGTTTTCACATCTGAAAAATCGGCCACCGGCAAGGCGGCTTTCCCATTTATCATGTCGTTTTTATCCATGAATCCGAATATGCCATTGGAGGAGTTCTTTGTCAGGCTGCCCAGGATACTCTCGCCGTTAAAGGTGCCTTGAAGCTGACCGGGCATGCCGGCTTTGCCCTGGATCACATCTGTCACCGAGGATCGCGTCACCGAGCCTCCCCTGAGCGGGATGATGACGCCGGTTTCGCTGTCGTTGACGGCATGTCCCAACGCACCAAAAACGCCCGTTTCCGGATCGTAAAAGGTGAGGGTCCCGATGCCTGCGATGCCGTCCCGCATCCACAACCCCAGCTCGCAGCGCCCTTCCTCCGTTTTGTGCGGCGTGACGACCAGCTGAATGACGCGCGTCCCGCGGGTGATCGTGACCGAGACAGGCGATCCGTCGAGCTTGTCGATGGCAGATTTAAGGTCCTCGTTAGTGGAAACATGCACCGAACCGATCTGCGTGATAATGTCTCCCATGGTTAAGCCGGCCTGGCGGGCTGGTGATACGGAGCTCCCGTCGGCCAGGATTTCCGGTATGCCGACGACCATGACACCCTCGGACTGCAGATTGATGCCCACAGCGTTGCCCATGGGAATCAGGCGCTTGCCCTCATATGCGGCCAGTCCGGATGTGGTGGCAAGTGATAAGAAACCAAGAAGGAAAACTCCTGTTAAAATGCTTTTGAAGCGTCTTTTATTTAAATGAATCCCCATATCATTCGTCCCCCTTGTCGATATGGAGAGCAAAGCAAAAATTTCATGATATATTTCACCCTCCTAAAATAAACGTTGCTGCAATCTTAATATGTCCCCGTTGAAGCATAAAAAGATTGTGTTTCAGTGTCAATTTATTTCTGTTTTGGTCTTACAGATTATGCCCGCTATGCGGCGTTGCGTTTTTCACGCGCGGCGATGCGTTTTTTCACCTGAATTGTCATAATCTGATCCGCTCTTGTCATATAATGGTTTTCAAGACGTTTTGCTTATCGGAAAAGGGTGTTGACATATGGACAAATTCGACGCATTCTCCAATGATGCTCACAATGACATTGTACCGACAGATATGAATTTCACGTCGGAGGTTCTGGCCTGGTGTATCACGCGGTTGAAGGCCCGGTACCCTTTTCTGCGGGTGGGCACAGCCGGAACAAGCATTATGGGCTGTCCGATTTATTTACTAAAAATCGGAAACGGGCACAATGAGGTGTTTTACAACGCCTCCCATCACGCCAACGAATGGATTACAAGCCTGCTGCTCATGCGCTTTCTTGAAAGTTACGCTCGAAATTGTGCATTTGGCGGCAAAATATTTGACATTAATGCCCAGCTGTTGTACAGTAAAACAACGCTGACCATGATACCGATGGTCAATCCCGACGGTGTCGATCTCGTTACGGGGGCGCTGTCGGAAGGCGATTATTTCAACCGCGCCGCGGAAATGGCCCGGCGGTATCCGGATATTCCGTTCCCGTCCGGCTGGAAGGCAAATATCAGAGGCATCGACTTAAACCTTCAATATCCCGCGGGGTGGGAAAATGCCCGCGCGACGAAATATGCCCTCGGGGTCACAGCGCCGGGACCCAGAGATTTTGTCGGTCCGTCACCCCTGTCGGAGCCCGAAAGCCTTGCGTTGTACGAGATAACCCGGACGCACGATTTTACGCTTACGCTTTCAATGCACACTCAGGGAAAAACCATCTATTGGAAGTATCTCGATTATGAGATAAAAAATGCATATGACATCGCACAAAAATTCGCTCTCGTCAGCGGGTATGATGTCGAGGAGACGCCTATTGCGTCCGGTTATGCCGGATACAAGGACTGGTTTATCTCATCGTTTTACAAGCCGGGCTTTACGATAGAAGCCGGCGAGGGCATTTCGCCGCTGCCGTTGTCTCAGTTCCAGAGCATTTATTCGGATTGCCTCGGAATGATGACATTAGGTTTGACCGGATTATTTTAGACAAATTTCGACTTTAAAATTCTACATTCGTGTCTCATTTTTGCAACCGCATCGCAAATGATACAAGATTAAATTTTACAATGCAGGAAATTTATACTAAATAGACAGAGGGGGGTTGGTATATGCCAAAACCATGTGGGGAAAAGGGCGAAAAAAATCTGATATCATGCAGATTGAGGGAGCTTCGGAGAAAATTCGGACTGTCCCAGAGAGCGCTGGCCGGCAGACTGCAGCTGCAGGGGTGCGATATGGACAAGAATGTCATCACCCGTATAGAAACGAACAAGCGGTATGTTACCGACCTCGAGCTCCGGGCAATCGTATCTGTTTTCAATGTATCGTATGACTTCTTAATTGAAGGCAAGGATGATGGAAAATAATAGAAATAATTTCCAAATAATGCTTGCAAAAGGCGTCTTATTGTGCTAAATTGTTAGACAAGGCCGCAGATAAAAAGATATATTGCAAAGCCGTGATGAAATATTAAAGTTACGGAGGAGATACAATGGAGACCAAAACGCGAGTCATTATAGCCGACGCCGGTGAAGAGTACAGAATGCTGCTTTCCGAGATTCTGGCCGCAGAAGGCGACTTTGAGGTTGCCGGCTGCACCGGTGACGGGTTAACTGCTTATTCGCTTGTGCTGAAGGAAAAGCCGGACGTATTACTGACCGATCTCATTCTCTCAGGCCTTGACGGGTTGGCGGTGCTGGAAAAGCTCTCGTCCATCCCGGATGCCGACTGCCCGGCGGTTATTATCATTTCCGGTTTCTCCAGCGAGCACACGCTGGCCGAAGCCTCGAATCTCGGGGCATCCTATTTTATGCAGAAACCGTGCGATATCCCGGCCCTCTTGTCGAGAATTCGCATGGTATCCGGAAAATCACGCGCGGCGGGCATCAGTATGGCCGCAAGCAATAAGCCCACGCGCCAGGAGCAGAGCCTTGAGAGCCTCGTGACGGAAATCATCCATGAAATCGGCGTACCGGCGCACATCAAGGGGTATCAGTACCTGCGTGAGGCGATCATCCTGACGATCAACGACATGGATATCATCAACGCCGTGACAAAGGTCCTGTATCCGACGGTGGCGAAGAGGTTTTCCACCACCCCCAGCCGCGTCGAGCGCGCCATCCGCCACGCTATCGAAGTCGCCTGGGACAGAGGCGACCTGGAAACCCTCCAGAAATTCTTCGGCTATACGGTCTCCAACATCAAAGGCAAGCCCACAAACTCCGAATTCATCGCCATGATTGCCGACAGGCTCAGCCTGCAGAGGCGCGAAAGCAAATAAAATAACAAAACCGTTGCACCAACACATTTTCATGAGGTTTTAGGAATATCAAAAGACGACTTTGAAAAGCAATGGTTACAATATTTGAAGGACACCTTTAAGTAGTTAGAATTTTCCAAATCACGAACAGAAGCGCGGCCCGACAGGGCCGCTTTTTTATTCCCTTCGGACGAGCATATTTCGGGACATGCCACAATAGAATGTGGTATGAACTTGAGATAAGGGTGGTGTCTGAAAGTGGACGACCTGAACGGGCCGGTGGCGCGGTTTGATGCGGCGGTGCTGCTGCTGCCGCTGCAGCTGAGGGAGCCGGCGAGGCGAGTTTTGCGGGAGGACAGGGCGCAGGCCGAGGAGCTGCGGCTGCGGGTGGGGCATCAGATGACGGTGCTTTTACCGGCCGGAGAGGTGTCTCTGGGGGGAGAGAAGATCACAAAGCGTGATTTGGACGGGCTGTTGGATATTGCCACCGGAGCCTCGGCGTATGCATCCAGGGACAGCGTCCGTCTGGGATACATAACGGTACGGGGCGGCTACAGGATCGGCCTCGCCGGGACGGCAATCTCAAAGGACGGAGAAGTTCTCGGACTGAAAAATATCACCTCCGCCGCCATACGCATTTCACGGGAGGTCATTGGCATCTCGCGCGATGTGGCGTCAAAGGTTACCAGGGGCGGCGCTTTATGCTCCACACTGATCATATCGCCGCCGGGGAGAGGAAAGACGACGCTTTTACGCGACCTGATCAGACTCCTGTCGTCCGGAGATGAGGAATTGGGACTCCGGGCCATGCGTGTGGCTCTGGCGGATGAGAGAAGCGAGGTGGCCGCTGTCTTTGACGGCGTACCCCAGCTGGATATCGGGCGGCTGACGGATGTACTGGACGCGTGCCCGAAAGCGGCCGCCGTCATGATGCTGCTCCGGTCCATGAATCCGCAGGTGATCGCTCTTGATGAGATTACGGCCCCGGAAGACATCGCCGCCTGTGAGAGCGCCGCGAACTGCGGCGTGAAGCTTTTGGCCACAGCCCACGCCGAGGATACCGCCGACCTCTCAGGCAGACCGCTGTACAGGCGGCTGCTTGACAGCGCGGTATTTGAAAAAGTCGTGCTGATTGACAGGGCGGATGGGAAATGGACATACACCGTCAGAGATATGGAGGTTTCATGATGATCCGGTTGATCGGCGCCGTTCTCATCACAGCCGGAGCTGCCGCCTGGGGGCTCCTGGGCGTTTTCAGGCTTCGGTCCCGGGTCAGAAGCCTGAAT
>JAAYBH010000294.1 GCA_012718935.1 Clostridiales bacterium | reverse complement strand
TGCCTCTGTAGCTCAGTTGGTAGAGCAGAGGACTGAAAATCCTCGTGTCGTTGGTTCGATTCCGACCGGAGGCACCACGCGCAGTTTATATAGAGTAAATTTCATATGATATTGCGCGATATGCGGGCGTAGCTCATCTGGTAGAGCGCCACCTTGCCAAGGTGGAGGTAGCGAGTTCGAGCCTCGTCGCCCGCTCCACAAGAGACACAAGTGTCTCTTAAGCAAAAGAGGCGCTTTGCGCCTCTTTTGAACCATACGGCGACATAGCCAAGTGGTAAGGCCCGGCTCTGCAAAAGCCGTATTCCCCAGTTCAAATCTGGGTGTCGCCTCCAAAAGAAACGACGCTTCCGCGGAAGCGTCGTTTCTTTTTGGGTATTCTTATTTCTTATTATTTAACGTAGTCCAGCGGATTTACCGGTGTGCTGTCAGCATTGGCGATGCAGTCGGCGGCAGAATTTCTGATCCTGACCTCAAAATGGAGATGAACGCCTGTCGAGGTCCCGGAATTGCCCATATAACCAAGGACTTGTCCGGTGCCGACCGTGTCGCCGGCCTTAACGGGCGGCGTGCTGTTCAGATGCCCGTATCGTGTTTGGATCAGCTGGCCTTTGAAAACGGAGTTAATAAAGACAACATAGCCATAACCGTTCAACCAGCCCGAATAGACCACCTTGCCCTGCTGCGCTGCGATGATCGTGTCGCCGGGGACGCCGCGGACGGATGCTCCGATATCGATGCCTTTATGCGTACCGAAATACTGGTTGATTTTATAGCTGGCCGGCACAGGCCACAACATTGAGGATTTCATAAACTGCGCGCTAACATAACCCGTCATGGTGCCGTTATAAAGTATCCTGTACCAGCTTCCGCCGCCTGACAGCGCAACAGCAGTCCGTCCGTTTGGTAATGAACCGATGATCCCGTATGACGTACCCGGCCCGCTTCTGACATTCAGGTTTCCGGAGGATGTGGACACAACGGACGCGTACGCGCCTGCAACATACTGTATGTAATCAGCGCTTGCGTAACCGTACCTGTTTGGCGCGTACTCTACACGCCACCAGCTGCCTGTCTTCGAAATCAGTGTGAGATATGTACCGGTCGGAAGCTTTGTCAAAACAGAACTGGTCACGCTTGCTTCACTGCGCACATTCAAAGCGCCTGACGACGTGGTGACGAGCCCTGCAGCCGACGCCATATCGGCCGCCGCGGCCTTCGGTATGAGACAGGCTCCGAGCAGTACTGCTGCTGCAAAGGCAAATGCCGCCGTTTTTTTGAGTTTCCTTAAGAGAATCATCTGTTACACCTTCTTCCGATAAATAATGACATGATGTTTCACCAAGTCTCGTAAAAAGGGTAACAAATTGTAACCTTTTCGTCAAACTGTATATAATACCATATTTGTATGAATTTCGTCTGCGAACGCAATACGGCGCTGCCGTAAATGAAACGGCAGCGCCGAAGAGTTGCTGGATTGTCGTTCAGCAGGGGTCGTTGTCGACTGCCAATGCGCTGAGCATGGCGTTGTTGATCGTGAGGCCCGGGGTGATATCGATGACAGAATTTGTTGATAGCTGAACGGAATAGGTATAGACGCCGGGGGCGAGGTTGCTGTCAAAGTACTGGAAGGCGAAAGATTCCGCTTCGAGCGCCGTGACAAGCGTAGAGAACGTGTGTGTCGGCCCGACGCAGACTGCGGCGCCATCCTGGTAGCTTCTCTTTATTTCAAAGTTCAGCGTGATCGAAACGCCGAGCGGCAGACAGACAATGCTTGTATAATGCAGAAGGATAACAGGGCTCCGCATACCGGTCGTGTCGATTGTCACATCGACGACGGGGATCGGATCGGCCAGCAGAGTGGTGATGAGAGGAAACGGTCCCGCGCCGCCCGACGATGCGTTTACCCTGACGTACCTTGTTCGCTTGGAACCCATGTAATACGAGGAAGATGATTCATAACTCATAATGCCGATCACCTTGATTGGAAGATTAAGCCGTTAAACCGGCTCATTCCATCATATGCAGGGGTAAGGCGTTATGACCGGCTACTTGCTTTTTCTGGATAGGCTGAGCATTGACAGGAGGAAGAAGACAACGGCTGTGAGTACAAGAATCCCAATGCCGGTGAAGGCTGAAACTGCCGCATCTCCGAATACAAGCTCCACGCCCATAAACTGCCTGAATTGAGCTACCGATTCGGCGGGGGCGCCCGCAAACGTATAAGACAGAGGCGCTTCCATCATGACCTGTCGCATCAGGGCGGCGGCGTGGGAGACGGGGAAGATCTTTATCACAAACTGGACGGCGTCCGGCAGCTGGCCGATCGGCAGGTAGATGCCCGTTAAAAACCCGATGAGTGTGCCGATGATCGTGCTGGCTGTGGCGAAAGCATTTGTACTTTTGAAGAACGAAACGATAAACAGTATAAAGGAGGTGCTCGTTACCGTTGACAGCAGGATAAGTCCGATCATTTTGAGCAGGGAACCAATACTTAAAAGCGTGCCGCCGTAAGCGAGGATGTAGATTTCCGCCAGTATAAGGGTAAAGAGCGTCATGATCACGCCGATAATGTAGGAGCTGATGATGTAACCTGCAGTGAGGCCGCTCCGGCTGATGGGCGATGAATAAAAGTCCTTTGAAATCTTTCTTGTTTTATCTTCGATCATGATGCCGAAAGCGCCCATTGTCGTCGTCATGGACGTCACGGCCAAGAGCCCCGCCATGATCCAGCTGTCCATCAGAAAACGGACGCCGGGCATTCCCTGAAGACTGCCGGACCAGACATTGCCGAGGAACAAAACATAAAGGCCGATGATGATAATAGCCGAGAGGAGCGAAAAGAAGACGGAAGTCCTGTCCCTGAAAAAAATCTTCAGGTTTCGTACAAAAAACGCTCTCATTCCCTGATCTCCTTTCCCGTGATTGCGATAAAGGCGTCGTCCATCGTGCCTTTCGTCACCTCGAAGCCGCTGATTTCCTCTTTGAACTGATTGATGAGCGGCACCGACGACAGTGTAGAGGGGAGCATCACCACGACCTGACCGGCCGTCACTTGATAAGGGATGTTTTGCTCTTCAAGCTGCGCGCAGACAGCCTCCTTATCCCTGCAGACGAGAGAAAGCTTATCGCTCGTGTATCTTTCTTTCAAATCTGCCGGCGTACCCTTCGCCGCGATCTGGCCGTCGTCGATCACGATGACGTAATCGGCACCCGCGGCCTCCTCCATGTAGTGGGTTGTCAGAAAGACTGTCATGCCCGTCTCTTTCTGAAGCGAGGTGACGGTTTCCCACACGACCTTCCGGGTCTGAGGATCGAGGCCTGTTGTGGGCTCATCCAGGAAAAGGATTTTCGGCGTATGTACGAGCGCCCGTGAGATATCGCACCGGCGGCGCTGTCCGCCGGACAGCTTGCCGTACGGGCGACGCAGAAGCTCGGTAACTCCCGTAATTTCCGCCGCTTTCACAGCCGCTTCGTGGAGTGCTTTTCCTTTCAATCCGTAGAAGCTCCCGCGTGTTTTCAGGTTTTCCTCAACGGTCAGCAGATCGTCCAGCAGATTGTCCTGAAAAACAGCCCCGACGGAGGTCCGGATCGTACTGTCCGCCTTCCCGAGGGTATGACCGTCAACGGTGACGCTGCCGCTGTCCGGTTTCAAAAACGTGCAGATAATGTCAATGGTCGTGGATTTGCCTGCGCCGTTCGGACCGAGAAAGGCGAATATTTTCCCGGCCTCCACGTAGAAATCAATACCCTTGACCGCATGGACGCTGCCGTAGGATTTATGCAGGCCTGAGACTTCAATGATATTATCCAATGCTGAACCACCCTCCAAAAAATGACTATACTATTGCCAAATAATAGCATAACGCTTATAATAAAACAATCAGCCAGGCCAATTTTAACGGCTTTTTAATTACTTTTTAATGAAGGAGCCTATCCAATGATACAGCATGTCAACGGGATCGACTTGTGGTACGAAAAAACGGGTAACGGGCCACCGGTCCTCCTGCTCCATGGAAACGGCGAAAGCCACAAAATATTCCGCGTGTTGACAGAGCAGCTCATAAACAGATACACCGTCTATGCACTCGACAGCCGCGGCCATGGGCAGAGCGGCAAAACGAAGGAGCTGCATTACGACCTCATGGCGGAGGATACCGCACAGTTCATATTATCCCTGAAGCTGGAAAAGCCGCTGCTTTACGGGTTCAGCGACGGCGGTATCATCGGGCTTCTTCTGGCGTCGAAATATCCCGGCTTGCTGGCAAAAATGGCGATCAGCGGCGCCAACACCAAGCCGGATGCCACCGGGAGGGGCTGGGATCTGCTGTTTAAAATCATGTACTGTTTTTCGGGGAGCCGGAAAATCAAGATGATGCTGACAGAGCCGCATATCAGTGCGGAGCAGCTGAGCAGTATCAGAATACCGGTACTCGTTCTGGCGGGCGAAAAGGATATCATCAGAGAAGAGGACACGCGCTTCATTGCCGAAAACATCCCGGATGCGCGTCTGAAAATCCTTAAAGGAGAAAGTCATATGAGTTACGTGATCAACAGCCCGAAGCTCTATCCGGAGCTGGCGGAATTTTTCTCGGTTGACAAAGAAGCCGGAGAACTATAATATGAAGCGTATATATATTCATATAGGATGACAAAAAATGAACATATGGCATGACATTAACCCAAAACGAATCACTCCGGAGGATTATTTCGGCGTTATCGAGATACCGAAGGGGTCAAAAACAAAATACGAGATCGACAAGGAGACGGGACTGCTGATGGTAGACCGCGTCCTGTTCACCTCCACGATCTATCCGGCCAACTACGGCTTTATACCACGGACTTACGCCGACGATAGAGACCCCCTTGATATTCTCGTCCTGTGCACGGAGCCGCTTGCCCCGATGACCCTCATCCGCTGCTTTCCGATCGGCGTCATCAGGATGCTGGACGGCGGTTTACTTGACGAAAAGATTATCTCCATACCCTACGGTGATCCGACATATGCAAAAGTCAGGGATATCAGAGCTCTGCCGGAACATGTGTTTCACGAAATGAAGCATTTTTTCAGCGTATATAAGCAACTGGAGAATAAGGACACGGTGGTGGACGATGTTGCCGGCAGGGAGGAAGCAGTCGGAATCATCAAAAGCGCCATCGAAAATTACCTGAAGGAGTTTGACCCGGAGAGTTGGAAGGGAAACAAATTAAAAAAGCAAGCGCTGCCGCAGTGGGAAATCCCTTTTCCGCGCTCCGGCACAAAAGCTTCCGGAATTACTGGTTCGGCATGGCGGTCTCCACAACAGGGACGTGGATGCAAAATGTCGCGCAGCCCTGGCTGGCTTATGAGCTGACGGATTCGGCCTTTATGCTGAGTCTTGTCAGCGCGCTTCAATTTTTACCGGTTCTTCTGTTTTCTCTGATTGCGGGTGTGATCGTTGACAGAGTCCCCAAAAAGAAGATCCTCTTTATGACGCAGCTCGCGTCTTTTCTTATTACGCTCGTGCTGGCGGTGCTGACATATACAGGGGAAGTCAGATTCTGGCATTTGCTTGTGACCTCATCGCTCCTGGGGCTTGTCAATGCGTTTGACATGCCGGCCAGGCAGGCCTTTGTGATTGAACTGGTGGGCCGGGAAGACCTGACAAACGGCATTGCGCTCAACTCTGTGCAGTATAATCTGGCGAGGATCATCGGCCCAGCCATCGCCGGGGTCATCATGGGCCCGTGGGGCGTGGCTAGCTGTTTTCTTATCAATGCCGTCAGTTATGGCGCAGTGCTTGTCAGCCTGATTTTTGTCAGGCCGTTTCCGACGGATAAAAGAGAACCGAAACAGAACAGAATGCTGTCCGATATCGCAGAGGGGTTAAAATTCATCTATCAAAAAAAGGCGCTGCTCGTGCCGTTGGTGTTTATTTTTGTCGGCGCCACCTTCGCCATGAATCTGAATGTCCTGGTACCGGTCTTTAGTAAGGATATGCTCGGGCAGGGAGAAACCGGATACGGCCTCCTGATGTCCCTGGCCGGTGTCGGTGCTCTTCTCGGTGCGCTGACGATGGCCTCCATCAGCAGGCTCGGTCCCAAAAAGCTGTTCCTTTACATATTTCCTCTGATCGTCGGCGCCTTGGTTCTCGCTGTCGGATTGACGCGCAGCTATGCCCTGACCGGTGTTTTCCTCCTCCTGCTCAGCTTCTTCTATATGATTTTTATGTCCAGCGTCAACACGACGACACAGATGAACGCACCAAACGAGTTCCGGGGCCGCGTGATGAGTGTCTATTCTCTATTAAACGCCGGGGCGGCGCCGTTGGGCAACCTGTTTGCCGGCGCGTTTGCGCAGAACTTTAACGCCGGCGTTGGGTTCATCGCCTGCGGCGGCGCCATTCTTGTTATCCTTACGCCGCTTCTGATACTTATAAGACACAAACATTTTACTTGATTAACGAACTGAATTGATTTAAAATACAGTACACTATATAAATATGCATTCTTAGGGGTAACGGGATGAAGAAAACTTTTGTCACTCTGGAACAGCTTCAACAGATCGCCGGGCGTAATCCGACGCCGTATCATCTTTATGATGAGAAGGGTATCCGCGAAAATGCGCGACGCCTCAGGAAAGCCTTTTCCTGGAATCCGGGTTTCAAAGAATTCTTCGCCGTGAAAGCGACGCCGACACCTGCAATTCTTAAACTTCTCAGGGAAGAGGGGTGCGGAACGGATTGCTCGTCCCTTACCGAGCTCGTGATGAGCGAGCGCTGCGGGATTACGGGCAGGGACATCATGTTTTCCTCCAACGCCACGCCGCCGGAGGAGTTTATAAAGGCATTGGAGCTCGGTGCCATTATCAACCTGGACGACTACACCCATGTTGAATTTTTAAACAAGCTCGGCAAAATTCCGGAAAGAATATGCTGCCGATTCAATCCCGGCGGATATTTCACCATTGCCAACCAGATCATGGATAACCCGAATGACCAGAAATACGGCATGACAAGGGAACAGATGGCGGAAGCGTATAAAAGGCTCATGGAACTGGGCGCCAAAGAGTTCGGTATTCACGCCTTCCTTGCCAGCAACACTCTGACAAACGATTATTACCCGCAGCTGGCAACGCAGCTTTTTGAGCTTGCAGTTGACCTGAAGCGCGAAACGGGAGCCGATATCCGGTTTATTAATCTGTCCGGGGGCATCGGTATTCCATACCGTCCGGAGCAGCCCGAAAATGATATTATGCGCATTGGCGAGGGTGTGCGCCGCGCTTACGATTCAATTCTCGGCCCCGCCGGCATGGGCGAAACAGCGATTTATACGGAGCTTGGCAGATACATGCTCGGGCCGTACGGCTGCCTTGTGACAAAAGCCGTCCATGAAAAGCACATATATAAGGAGTACATCGGCCTTGACGCGTGCGCCTGCAATCTGATGCGGCCTGCCATGTACGGCGCGTACCACCATATCACGGTCATGGGCAAGGAGGATTGGCCCCATGACCACGTGTATGACATCACCGGCTCTCTTTGCGAAAACAACGACAAGTTCGCCGTCGACAGGGCACTGCCGAAAATCGATATCGGGGACTTTCTCGTCCTCCACGACACGGGCGCCCACGGCCACGCCATGGGCTACAACTACAACGGCAAGCTGCGCTCTGCGGAGCTGCTTCTGAAAGAAGACGGCAGCGTCGAACTGATTCGCCGCGCGGAGACGCCGGAGGATTATTTTGCGACGGCGATATTTTAAGTATAGAAAGAAGCGTTCTAAGTGAAAGACAAAAAGCGCATTGTCGTCAAGGTTGGCACCTCCACATTGTGCCACGGCGGCAAGGGCATGAATTTCCGCAATATTGATTACCTGGCGCGGACGTTGGCAGACATCAAGAACGACGGCCATGAGGTGATCCTCGTCACCTCCGGCGCCATCGGCGCGGGCTGCGGCAAACTGAACCTGCCGGAGCGCCCCGTCGACCTGCGCGTCCAGCAGGCGGTGGCCGCCGTCGGGCAATGCGAGCTGATGCATATCTATGACAAATTCTTCGGCGAATACGGCGCGACCGTCGGGCAGATCCTGCTCACCCGCGACGATGTGGAACAGCCCAACGTCAAACAGAATCTGCAGGGCACGTTCGAGTCTCTTCTGGAGCTTGGCGTCATCCCCGTCGTCAACGAAAACGACTCCGTATGCATTGAGGAGATCGAAAACGAGCATAAAGTATTCGGTGATAACGACACCCTGTCGGCTATTGTCGCCGTCCTGGTGTCGGCCGATGTCCTCGTCCTGCTGTCGGATATCGACGGACTCTTTGACGGCGACCCCAGAAAGAACAAAGACGCGCGGCTCATCCCTGTGGTCGATGAAATCAATGACGCCGTCATCGCGCTGGCCGGCGATGCCGGCAGCGACTTCGGCACGGGCGGTATGGCCACCAAACTCGCCGCCGCGGCAATTGCTATGGAAAACGGCATCGACATGGTGATCACCAACGGCGAAACCCCGCAGAACCTCTACACAGTCGCCAAAGGCGGCAGCGTCGGAACACTTTTTAAGCATAAAATATGAGGCTCCTTTTAATGAGATCGCATGAAATGCGATCTCTTGGGAGCATGTCGCCAAGAGGCTTTTTCGACGTCTCTTGGCGACTGAGGATTTCAACAAGGAGTGATTTACCCATGACGGCATTGGAACAACAGGGCGCGGCGGCAAAAGCGGCGTCTTTAAAGCTCATGACATGCACCACGGGCGAAAAAAATAAAGCGCTTCTGGCTATCGCACAGGCGCTTTGCGATCATAAGCAGAGAATTATTGACGCCAACGCTGCCGACATGGCGAAGGCGAAAGAGAACGGCATGAGCGCCGCCTTGTTGGACCGGCTGGCGCTGGACTCAAAGCGCATCGACGGCATCGCCGCCGGTGTACGCGAGGTGGCCGCGCTGGAGGATCCCATCGGCCAGGTGGACAAAATGGCCATGCGGCCCAACGGCCTCGTCATCGGCCGCAAAAAGGTCCCTCTGGGCGTCATCGCCATCATCTTCGAGTCCAGGCCCAATGTCACGGTGGACGCGGCTGTTCTCTGCCTTAAGTCCGGCAACGCCGTCATACTCCGCGGCGGCAAGGAGGCCTTCAACTCCAATAATGCCCTGACGGAGCTCATGCGCCGGGCCCTCGCTGAGTCCGGCCTGCCGGAGGCTTCCGTCGCCCTTGTGCAGGATACCTCCCGGAACAGCGCCACTGAGCTGATGCAGCTTTCAAAATACGTTGATGTGCTCATCCCAAGAGGCGGAGCCGGGCTCATTCGGAGCGTCGTCGACAATGCGAGGGTTCCCGTCATCGAAACGGGCGTCGGCAACTGCCATATCTATATCGAGTCCTCTGCCGATCTGAAAATGGGCGCCGAGATCATCTACAACGCCAAATGCTCGCGGCCTTCAGTCTGCAACGCCGCCGAGACTTTATTGGTTGACAAAAGCGTTGCCGCCGAGTTTCTTCCTATGGCCAAGGCGCTGCTCGATCAGAAGAGCACCCAGCTCCGCGGCGACGCTGAAACCGTCAGAATTCTCGGCGGCTGCGTCGTCCCCGCCACGGAAGACGACTATAACACCGAATATGGCGACTATATCCTGGCCGTCAAGGTTGTAAGCGGCCTCGACGAAGCCATCGAGCATATCAACACTTACGGCTCCAAGCATTCGGAGGCCATCGTCACAAACGACTATATATCCTCACAGCGCTTCTTAAACGAGGTGGACGCCGCCGCCGTCTACGTCAACGCTTCGACCCGATTCACCGACGGCGGCGAATTCGGCCTCGGCGCTGAAATCGGTATCTCCACCCAAAAAATGCACGCCCGAGGCCCCATGGGCCTCGAGCAGCTCACCAGCAGCAAATACATCATCTACGGCTCCGGCCAGGTGAGATAAAACATGTAGGGCAAAAGCTCTGCTCTTGCTATTCCTGTACCCAGCGACACTGCAGCACCTTTTGTCGGAGAGAAGGTGGAGCTTGCTCCCTGAGGGAATATGGGTGGCACCACGGGTTTACCTTCCCGTCCCTTTTATTTGGGACGGGATTTTGTCTTTAACCTATTGAATGGAGGCATCTCTTATGTGCAAAAAACAATATGTCAGAGGATTATACTGCATGATATAATATAACGCGTCATGGAGGTGCCGCCAATGCTCATACGACTTGCCCAAACAAGCGACTTCGACGGATGGATGTCCTTATTGCTGCTTGTTCAGGAGAGCTTTCCGGGACTTGACTTCGAGGAATACAGGAAAGCCTTAAGCAAAAAAATCGAAGAGCAGGAGGCACTCGTTGCCGAGGAAGGCGGACAGATCATCGGAACCTTGGCGTTTTCACATAAAAAAGGGGAGATCGAATTTCTGGCCGTTCACCCGACTTTTCGCCGCCACGGCGCTGCGAGAGCGCTCGTCGTACATATGCTCAGCCTCTTCCCGAAGGGCAGCACTGTGTCCGTGATCACCTACCGCGACGGCGACCCGATGGGCGCGCCTGCCCGGGCGCTTTATTCGCGTTTGGGATTTGCGCCGGGTAAGCTCCTCACGGTATTTGACTACCCCTGCCAGGAATTAGTATACAAAAACTGAAGACTCCACGCTTCGTAGACATATTGGAACACACCGTGCCTGTGGAGATTTTGGTTGAGCTTATTGGCAAGAAGATATAAAGCAAATAGAAAACAGAGGCGAAGTGTCTGCTCAGGTCACTTCGTCTCTGTTTTTTATTTGCTATTTGCAGCAGCCCCATTTACATTGTCGCCACTTATTTTTTGAGCAGTGAATGGCCGCCGAGGAAATACAAATTGCCCGTCAGACTGTTTTTTGCCCCCACAATGTCGGTGACCGTACCTGAAGACAGCTCTGTCACCTTGATTCCGAAGCGCGTTTCTCCGCTTCCGGAGTCATATATTTGGTAGATACCGTATTCATATCCCTGGTTTGTGAACTTCAAGGAATGCTCTGTATCAGACGCATAAGTCATTTGACCGGGTTTCAAAGCTTTGTACTCCAGCTCAATATTATCCTGAGTGCCAAAGCGATACATGATATAAGGCTCGATACCCTCCGCGGTACACACGGATACTGTTTTCGATGATTTTTCCGTCTTGAAGCTCATGACCAGACGCTCCGTGTCCAGGCAAAGGAAATCATCATACAGTGACGAATGCTCAAGAATACCGGAGTGGTCACCGGGAATCTCAAGGAGTACATAATCCCCGGCTACATGCGAAATATAGACGCTCACAACAAGGGCGTCCGGCTTCAGACAAAAGTTGCTTTCACGACTGTTATTCAGCGCCCATATAGGAAAATGATCGTCTCCGTTTTGTAAATTGCCAAGGATCTCTTCGATGACGGCGTTGTTTTCCACCGCGCTGTCGAACAATTGCATGGCTTTGGCGCTTGATCTGAGCTTTTCAATGAGGGGTTCGTCGATTGACACAAAATCGGAGAGCTTTAAGCGGGTTGCGCTTTCGAGATCAATCGTCACGCCGTAAAAATAGTTATTTGGATGCGCGCCGCCCTCAACATAGGCCGAGCCCGTATACGCAATGCTCAGCAGCTTGCCGGTGCTGAGCGTCACCTTGTATCCCATATCGACCGACAGCGCTATATCCATGCCGATATCCTTGTAGGCGTCGATTGTTTCTGCCACCTGACTGTTCCAGATATCATTCTTAATAAAGTCGTTAATGGTCTGCTCTATGGCGCTGTCGCCGAGCCCCTTGATCTGTGGATATTCAATGGAAATCTGGTCCTGGGAAAAAGAGGCCGTGACAATAGAATAACCGGGTGATACCGTCGCAC
>JAAYBH010000293.1 GCA_012718935.1 Clostridiales bacterium | reverse complement strand
CCTCGCACGTCGAGTATGAGACGGAAAAGCGCCACTACGCGCACGTCGACTGCCCCGGCCACGCTGACTATATTAAAAACATGATCACCGGAGCTGCCCAGATGGACGGCGCCATCCTCGTCATCGCCGCTTCCGACGGACCGATGGCTCAAACCCGTGAGCACATCCTCCTGGCCCACCAGGTTAACGTGCCCGCCATCGTTGTTTTCCTCAACAAGGTCGACCAGGTCGACGACCCCGAGCTCATCGAGCTCGTGGAGATGGAAGTCCGCGAGCTGCTCTCCAAGTACGAGTATCCCGGCGACGACATCCCGATTATCAAAGGCAGCGGCCTGCTTGCGCTCTCCTCCACCTCAACCGATCTCAACGCTCCCGAGTACAAGTGCATCCAGGAGCTCATGGACGCCGTTGACAGCTATATCCCGACACCGGAGCGCAAGGCGGACCAGCCCTTCCTGATGCCTGTTGAGGACGTTTTCACCATTACCGGGCGCGGCACCGTCGCCACCGGCCGTGTCGAGCGCGGAAAGATCACGCTCAACGAGAAGGTTCAGATTGTCGGCCTGATGGACGAGCCCCGCGAAACCACCGTTACCGGTATTGAAATGTTCCGCAAGCTGCTGGATTATGCCGAGGCCGGCGACAACATCGGTGCGCTGCTCCGCGGCGTCGCCAAGACAGAAGTCGAGCGCGGACAGGTTCTCGCAAAGCCCAACAGCATTAAGCCCCACACCAAGTTTGCAGGTCAGGTCTACGTCCTTTCAAAGGATGAGGGCGGCCGCCATACGCCATTTTTCAACAACTACAGGCCCCAGTTTTATTTCCGCACCACGGACGTTACAGGCGTTATCACCCTGCCGGAAGGCGTGGAGATGTGCATGCCCGGCGACCATGTCACCATGAATGTCGAGCTCATCACCCCCATCGCCATTGAGGAAGGCCTCCGCTTCGCCATCCGCGAGGGCGGGCGCACCGTCGGCTCCGGCGTCGTTACCGGCGTCCAGGCGTAATCCGTCAATAAGCGCAGTAAAAAGGGCGTTGCTGTCAATACGAGGTATTGCCGGCAATGCCCTTTTGAATAAGCTGCCAACCGTAGGGCTGGGGCTTGCTCCCGCCGCTCCGGTGCCGCGCCGCGCCGACAGGCAGGGCAGACACAAGGTCTGCCCCTACGATTACGGTGCGTTGGCGGCTTCAATTTCCTCTTCGGAGGCCAGGGTGTCGGAGGTCAGAGCCTCCTGGGGTACGACGTCCGATTTCGCGGCGTTATCGTTTGTCGCTGCTTCATTCGGAATGACGTCGGCCGTCGGCACAGGTTCCGCGGACGGGGATGCAGCCGGCTTCGGGTACTTCAGGCCGACCATAAAGCCGTCCATGGCATTGGATTGGACATCGCCCGCGATGATGCGGTTGCGGTAGATAATGATATCGGCGACGACATTCGAGTCGCAGTTGGGATAATTAAGTACCTGATACGTATACCGCGTTGCTTCGATGCCGCCGTATTTTGAGAGGTCAAACCCTTGGGCAAGCTGAATTTCGTTATACTTTTTATAGACGTCGGAGAAGTTGCGGGGTATGACGACCTTCTGCTCTTCCAGAGCCTTTTTTTCCACCTCCCAGCCCAGCGAATTCAGATATTTGACGCGCTGATCGTTATTTTTAACGACAGCCGATAAAGCCGCCGTTTCTTTTGAGTTTGTGTCAGCTCTGTCGGCGCTGCCTGCAATCATAACGACTGCGATCAGGATAACCGCAAGGACAATCACCGCAATAACAGCTTTCTTCCGGTTGAATTTAGTGGTAAAAACGAACATTTTTTTCACCCCGTCATCAAGTTAATAAAGCTTATTCGCTGTTGTCCCCGGTTATGACAAGCGTGAAAATCCTTTTCACGCAGGTAGGTGGTGACTTATATGGAATGGATTCGGCTTGATAAAATCATAGCGGACGCGGGGCTTG
>JAAYBH010000292.1 GCA_012718935.1 Clostridiales bacterium | reverse complement strand
TTAGTCTCCATAAATCAAAATCTCCTGCAACTGTTACGGTTGCAGGAGGTTTTTTATGTTTGTGCCGTCCGAATCAGGCCCATAATATTCCTGATATGTTATGGGAAGGACATCATGTTATGCAAATCATGCAAAAACAAACGGGACGGGCAGGGACGCTTGAATCGGTTCTCATCATTCTGAGGCTGTGTGGCGGGCCAGGAGATGTTGTTGTTTTCCTTTGGCGGACGGTATTGGGGGTTTGCGTCCTTGTAATTAAGGTCACTCCCCTGCGCGGACTCTATGAGCAGGTGACGATCGTCTGCGCAAAACGCCTTCTGAAGCCTTATTTGAGAGACGGGTATCTCGACTTCAACGGCGTTCATCTGGCCTGCGGGGACCATTTCAATTACTGGCGGGCGTGCATTGAGGTAGCGCAGGACACCTTTTATGGTTATGTCTCCAACAATGACCGCTATGACAGAGCGTTTTCGGACAAAAGCATAAAATACACCTTTGAGGGTCCCTACTGTTACGAGGATGATACGGTGGATATCATGATCCACCCCGGTGACACGGTGCTTGACCTGGGGGCGTGGGCCGGTGATTTTGCGGCCTATGCCGCGAAACGGGGTGCGACGGTCTACGCCTTTGAGCCCGACGCATCGAACCTGAAGCTTCTGGAGCGCACCGCCATGCTCAACAAGGGCCTGCCGGGCCATATCGAGGTCGTCCCTCTCGGGGTCGGCGCGAAGAGCGAGACGCTGCGGTTTTACAGCGACGGCGACGCCGGCTCGGGCAGCCGGTTTGAGGAATTGACCGGCGGCGCGCCGTCATCGGTTTCCGTTGTGTCGCTGGACGACTGGACAGCGGATAACAACGTCAAGGTCGATTTCATCAAGGCCGACATTGAGGGCTTCGAGCGATACATGCTGGAGGGCGCGCAGCAGCTTTTGAAAACCCAAGCCCCCGTCCTGTCCCTCTGCACCTATCACCTGCCGGACGACTCCGAGGTCATGGCGGATTTGATTTTAAAAGCAAACCCCGGCTATAATATCGTCCAAAGGCGCGCGAAGCTCTTCGCATATTTGCCGCAAAAAACCTAACCCCTCGCCCAGACGAGGGCGGTGTTTCGGCGCTTGCCGTCCTTGCCGATGCGGACGGGATCGGCGGTGAGAATGAGGGTATTTCCGCCGTCCTTGAAATTGACGTAGCGCTTCTGGCGGCTACCGATCCAGTTGGGGATGAGGCTGAACTCCAGCTCGTGGTAGACGATCTGGTTCTCCTCGTCCACGGTGAAGCGCCCGGCGTAGGCAAACATTCCGCGGGCAGCGGCCAGGGTCTGCTCGTCGGTACCCAGCTCCGTATCGGGCACAGCGTAACGCGGCCTGTCGGCGCGCAAAATCTCGACGGACACCCATCCGTCCTGAGAATAGCAGATAAAACCCGTGGCGCCCTCCCCCATGATATGGACGGTCTCGCCGGTCTCGTCGGTCCCCGTGAACGACCGAAGCTTCCACGTGCCGAGCAGTTTATCCTTAAGCATGATATATCCTCCTGTAAAAGCGTTGTGGCATGTACCTTATATTAGCCGGAAAAGCCAGCTTCCGCAAGAGTCTTTTTATTTTACATTTTTTGTGATATGCTGAAGAGGAAAAAAATGCGAGGAGGAGAACTATGGAATGGCATCAGCTTTTTCCGAAGAATTCGGAACCCACGATGACGGACATGGCGGATTATATCGGCGGGGCGAAGGACCTGTGGCTGTCGCTGACCTCTTACATTGAGAATACCTATAACACGAAGCCTAAAATCACCTACAGCGGCTGCTCGGGGATGCCGGGCTGGAACGTGAAGTACCAGAAAAGCGGACAGGCCTTCGGCACCCTGTATCCGAAGGAGGACTTTTTCGACGTGATGGTGATCCTCAGCTACAGGTTGGACCCGGCCATGGAAGCGATCCTGCCGTCCCTCAGCAGAGAGACCGCGGAGCTTTACCGGAATGCCGGCGACTATATGAAAATCGGCAAATACATGATGCTGAGAATCAACAGCAGGGAGACAATGGAGGATTATAAAAAGATCATCGCCGTCAAGCTGCCGCCCCCGGATAAATGATTATTGCCACAGGTCTATTGTAAGCAGCTCTGAAAGCGCCATTTTGGCGGACTTTCAGGGCTTCTCTTTTTCAGCTGGCGTAATGACCGGCTGGAACTTCTTAAGCTTCACGCTCTGTCCTGTTTATCACCGCTCTGCTATGCTACCATAAAAATACAGCTTGTCATAATTCTTGTATACTTTAATGGAACACCCGCGTGCATTCTACGTCAGATTATCTACATCCTGCGTTGCAGCTATTGACTCTTTTGGTATTTTCTACTATTATTTAAGGACACGCAGCGATATATAGAATAACAGCAAACCCGCCGAAAGGCGGGGACGCAAAGCTATAGGGCCCCGTTTAGAGGCAGCCAGTTGCAGGTAAATTGGCGGCCTGAAGGCCGCCATCGTCACTTATGCATTTACATACAGGGAATCATAAGAGAAAGCAGGTCAATATGGATGAAGAAGAATTCTTGTTGCTGATCATGAATACTGAAAATCCTGCGAAGGCTATGGAAACGGCGATTACAACAACCCTTGGGCTTTTAGAGCGGCTTCGATCATCGCATACAGCATCGGCCGCTGCTCCTCGGGAACCTGACGCAGAAGCTTAATAAAATCAGACTCCAGCTTGTTTAGTCCGTCATCCGGTTTGGTGACGGACTTTTTGTTTTGCTTTCCGATGAGCGCGTCAACGGTTACCTCAAGATAATCCGCAATTTTCGTCAGGCTTTCCACCGACGGGGTGCAGCCCTTCGTCTTCCAGTCGGAAAGGGTCGACTGGGCGACGCCCGTCTCCTTGTGGACACGATATGGCGTCACGCCTTTTTTTTGTAGCAGCTGTGCAAAAATCTCATACATTTTTGTCACCTTAAGAGAACATAAAAATAATACGCACATCGTAGTATAACCTCTTTACATACAACGTTATTCGTAGTATAGTGGCATTATGATACGATATTCGTGGTAACCGGAGCCGGATGACCGCATTTACTTCGGTGCCCGT
This sequence comes from Clostridiales bacterium, assembly GCA_012718935.1. Lineage (GTDB taxonomy): Bacteria > Bacillota > Clostridia > Oscillospirales > Oscillospiraceae > Sporobacter. The sequence goes on along the minus strand of JAAYBH010000292.1, from coordinate 1,021 downwards.
TTACTTCGTTATTGCACTAAGTATATAACGATACCGAAGCAGGTGCAAGAAAAAAATAGTAACAGAAAAAGGTGTGCGTATTTGGATATTATCTACAACTTTTCCAGTAGGAAACTGTATAAGCCCGGGCGCATATCGTGAATAAGGCAATGAATCGCCCAGTAATCGAAGGGAGGATAAAAATGAACGACTTATTCGAGAAGGACGAATTGGCGTATATCGCGCGGAACGGGCTGACCGTTCAGCTGGGGGAGCTGGCGCTCCGGTGCACCGAGCCGGAGAGCGCCAGGCATTATGCCACGAAGGCGACACTCCAGGCGACAAAGCTCGATATGCTCATTATGCCGCTGGTGATCGCCGCCCATAAGGAAGACGCTTTATCAGACGAAAAAATTCAGGAAATTGCGGAATATCTGGAGCTCGTGGAGACCGGCTTACGGACGTTTATCACGGCGTGCAGTTTGGAGGATGTATATGCGCAAGCCAATGTCAAGCTTTAATATCCCGGAACCGCCGATAAATCCGCCGGACGGCGGCGCTTACATCACCGCCGACTGCGGCCATGAGGTCTACGAGGGAGAGACGTACGTCTATTGGAAAAACACCAAGGGCGCCACCGTTTCCCTCTGCCCTGACTGCTTCTGGGACAGAGTCAGAGAACTGACCATCCAGGAGGCGGCGCTGATGTTCGGCTGCGAGTATGCGACGGTTGAAAACATCAAATAAGCGATGCCCGCATGGTACAAGGCTACATAAAACTTCTCCCGACCCGCGGTCGTCCCCGCCGCCCGGACAAGCCCCGCCGTACCCGCGCCGGCGCTGCGCCGCCAACATTCTTCATTATTTCGAACCCAAAACTACGCCGTAGGGGACGATATCAACCGCTCAGCCAAATAACGAAAGGATGAACATGATGGACAACCCGTGCGCGTCCTGCCGGAGGCAGGGCGAATGCGATCACTTTTACCGCTGCAGGCGGTGGCGCGACTGGTTTGCAGGAACGTGGCAGGAGATGCGGAAG
>JAAYBH010000038.1 GCA_012718935.1 Clostridiales bacterium | reverse complement strand
TCCTACCGATGCTCGCATCCTATTTCAACATCAGCGTAGATGAGTTAATCGACTACCAGCCGCAGATGACGAGCGGAGATATCCGGAATCTTTACCGGCGCCTCGCCGCCGAATTCACGGCAAAGCCAATCGATATGGTGCTTGCCGAGTGCCGGGAGATAGTAAAAAAGTACTATTCGTGCTTCCCGCTTTTGCTTCAGATAGGGACCCTGCTTGTAAACCACATCGAACTGGCGCGGGACTCAGAGAAATCTGCCGCAATCATCGCAGAGGCAAAGGCGCTTTTCGTCCGGGTCAAAGAGGAAAGCGGCAATATGGCGCTCATTAAGCAGGCGGTTTTTATGGAGGCCCTCTGTGCGCTTGCCTCCGGCGACCCGAATTCGGTCCTTGAACTGCTGGACGGCAGCGTCACTGGCGCGCTGCCGCCGGAGTCGTTACTGGCCTCAGCCTACCATATGAAGGGCAATATCAGGGATGCGAAGGGCGTTCTACAGATCGGCATCTATCAGAATCTTGTCGTCCTGTTCAATTTCTTCCCCGCGTATCTCATGCTGTGCGCGGACGACGCCGGGAAATATGATGAGACGCTCAGGCGCGCGCTCACAGTCGCGGAGGCGTTCGACATGAAGAACCTGCACCCCGGTGTTATCATCGGAACATATCTGACCGCCGCGCAGGGCTATATGACGCAGGGGAACAGGGACAGGGCGCTTGATATGCTGCAGCAGTATACCGAAATCGTCACGGGCGATATTTACCCCCTGCGTCTGCACAACGACGCGTTTTTCGACCTGCTGGAAGACTGGCTTGATAAGATCGATATCGGGACGGACCTGCCGCGCGACAATAAGACGATCCGAAAGAGCATGGCGGAGACCGTCGCCCGGAATCCGATGTTTGCGGCGCTATCCGACGAGCCGCGCTATCAGAACATCACGGAGAAACTGTTTGGATATAGTGAGGAGGATAATCGCAATGACTGAGAAAACCATGGTAAAAAAGAGACTTGTCGTCTTTACCCTGCTTGCGGCCGCAATCGCCTGGATACTCTTTATGATGATACCCGTCACCGGCTCGAAATACGGAAGCGGCCTTTCGGTCGTCTTTCTCGCGGCGGCCATGTTCGCGCCCGCGATAGCCAGCCTGCTTACGCGGCTCATCACCAAAGAGGGCTTCAGGAACATGTACTTGCGCCCACATTTCAAGGGACATATCCGCCACTATGTCCTGATCTGGTTCGCTCCGACGGTTTTGCTGCTTGTGAGCATGGTCGTCTACTTCCTGATCTTCCCCGGACAGTTCGACCCCGACCTGACCAGCTCGCAGCAAGCCGCGGCATCCGGAAATGCCGGAGGGCTTACCGCAGGCATGATGCTTCTCATTTCCGTCCTGCAGATCGTCGTGATTGGCCCGATCATCAATATCATCCCGACGATGGGCGAGGAGCTCGGCTGGAGAGGGTACCTGCTCCCCAAGCTGCGCACGCTAATGTCGGACCGGAAAGCGCTTGTCCTCACCGGTGTCATCTGGGGCCTTTGGCACGCGCCGGTCATCGTGATGGGGCACAACTACGGGACCGCGTACTGGGGCTATCCATGGCTCGGCATTCTGACGATGGTTTTCTTCTGCGTCGTGTTGGGCATCGTCGAGGGCTACGCAACCATCAAGCTCGACAGCGCCATCCCCGCAGCCATGATCCATTCTGCTGTAAACGCCGGCGCGGCTTTCCCGATCTATCTGGCAAAAGCCGACTATAACCCCATCCTTGGTCCAACCATTGCTGGTTTTCTAGGCGGCATTCCGTTCGTCATCGTCGCTGTGGTGCTGATTGTGAGGATTGGAAAAACGCGGACATTAAGCGCGAAATCTGCGAAAGTGGTGTAAGAATAATTAGCTGTAGAAATCCGTCGATTCAGCACATGTTGAAAAACGTGACATACAAAGGCATCTTGAGAAGCGGTGAAAGTTACTCGGAGGTCATCCCGGAGCTCCAAATTATAAATGAGGCCACCTTTGAACGCGCACAGCAATTGATGTCTGAGCGGATAAACAAATGTAAGGACAGCACCACCCCCCTCTCGACCAAAGGCCAGTCTCTATTCAGCCGTAACATCTTCTGCGGTCACTGCGGCGCCCGGCTCGTCTTGACTACGAACGGCAAACGCTCTGTGACCAATGAAACAGGTGAAGTCACCATCGTCCCGAAATTGAGGTATATTTGTTACAACAAAACCCGTCACCATGACTGTGACGGGCAGACCGGGTACACGGTACCGAAGCTTGACGGCATTGTCGAGCAGATCGTCCTGCGGCTCTTTGAGCGGCTCCAGGACACACCGCCGGACAAACTGATAACCAACGAGATTCAGAGCAAGCAGGACACCGCACGCGCCATTCTGGCAGGCGCAGAAAAAGCCTTCGCCAAACACCAGAAGGAATACGAAACATACAAGGCGGAAGTCATCAAGGCGATTCAAGGGAAAAGCAAGTTCAACGCGGATGTGCTTAATGAGCTGCTGACGGCCAGCAAGGCTGCCATGGATGCGGCTGAAGCGGAAATACACCACCGCAATAAAGAATTGACGGACAGCAGTCAGGCTTACAGTGAGGCACAGCACAACCTCAAAGAACTTTTGACCTGGGCCGACCTCTTCCGTAACAGCAGCATGGCAAGCAAGCGCATGATCATGTCACAGCTTGTTAAAGCCGTCAGGGTACGTCGGGACTACGAGCTGGAGATTGACTTCAACATCGCCTATGAACAGTACTGCATGGGTTTCTAAGTTAATATGACAAAAGAAGACCCGTACAGGTCTTCTTTCGTTTGGTGGAGATAAGCGGGATCGAACCGCTGACCTCTTGAATGCCATTCAAGCGCTCTCCCGAATCATTCGGTTTACTACCTCGTTAAAAGAACTCAAAAAGGTAGAAATCGTGTGATAATGCGGGATCGCGGCCATTCGAAAAAATGAATCACACCCCGAAATTCGGGCCTTGAAACCGGCCCGATATTTCGGGGTGTAGCTCATTTGGGGGCAAGTCGTTTTTTGGGATATGACATATGATGGGGTATAGCTGATTCGGGGCAAATAGCAGTTAGCGTTTAAACTATCAGACTCGAACTGACTGCCTGTGTATAACGAATGCAGACGTGAGGTTATGGCGGCTTGTTATGATATGCGATTATTGTTGGTTATGCTTGATTATTATATGCTGGCTTTATGTAATTCTCAGTATCTTCTGGCAACCTCTGATAGGAATAAAGACCAGATAAAGACCAGAAGTGCTTATTTCACTTGTGGAATAAAAGAGCCGGTTGTGATAGAGTTAACTTATCTGTATTAACCGTTAGAAGGGGGCAGCCTGATGATGAACGATATGAAATTATTTGATGACCATCGGGGCTTTACATATGATGAGGCGCAAGCTTATGCTCATGCTGTCGGTGAGATTGCAGTACCCACATTTTGCGCCATGTGTGGGCCGACTGCGGGATGCGGTATATATGCCTTTGTCAAAGACGGGAAATTCGCGCGTGTGGCCGGCATGTCTGAATGCCCTATCAATTGTGGCGGTGTGTGCGTCAAGGGGCAGGCCGCTCCGGAGTGGGTATACTCACCTGACCGGCTTAAAACGCCCCTGCAGAGGAAAGGGTCGAAGGGCAGCGGGGACTTTCAGGCGATCCCTTGGGACGAGGCCGTCGGCATCATCGCCGATAAGCTATCGGAGCAAAAAAAGCAGTATGGTCCTGAGTCGCTCGCCATCCTGTCGCCAGCTCGCCGTTCATACAGTGAGTTCCTGCAGCGCTTTCTGATCGTCCATGGAAGTCCGAACTATGGGCACAGCGGCATCTGCGCGATGCAGCGGGCCTTCGCCTTCTGCTACACGCTCGGCGGCATGCCGCAGGCCGACTATTCATTAAGTGATCTCATTCTTATCTGGGGGCGTCAGCCCTTTTACTCCGGACCGGCAATGGGCACGGCCCGAGACCTTCTCGCAGCAAAGAAACGCGGGGCGAAAATCGTTGCGATCAAGCCGTCCGTGGAGCCGGACGTAGGGTTCGCCGATATATGGGTACCCCTGCGTCCCGGCACAGACGCGGCGCTGGCTTTGACCATGCTGCATGTGATCATCGGCGAAAATCTTATTGACTCCGACTTCGTCCAGCAATGGTGCTACGGTTATGATGAAATAAAATCGCATGTCCGGAAATACACGCCGGCATGGGGTGAACAAATAACGGGTGTCCCCGAGGCACAAATCATTGAGGTTACCAGGCTGTATGCGCATACAAAAGCGGCGGCTATTGATCTGGGCAACGGCGTGGAGCACGCGCCGTCCTCCAGTGATGCGATCCGAGCCATAGCGAGCCTCATGGCAGTAACAGGCCATCTTGACCGGCCCGGCTGCAACGTATTCGGTCCCGCGGGAATCGGCGCGCCCATGCCGAAATCAGTCAGCCTTCCGGAGCGCTATACACAGGAAATGGTCAACAAGCTGGTTGGGCCTGAATTCCCCATCCCATACCAGCCCTTCCTCGAGGGGACATCGTCCGCCTATTACAGGATTCTTGACAGTGTCCTGACGGAAAAGCCTTACCCGATCAAGACAATCATCGCCCCAGGTACGCAGCCGTCGGTCAGCACCCGCGGTTCAAAACGGGTGATTGAGTCACTGAAGAAAGTTGATTTCTATGTTGTAATAGACGTCATGAAGACGGCCGATATGTCTTACGCAGATATAGTCCTCCCGACGACAACGCCTTACGAATCGGATCATCCCTTCGAAGCACGCGGAAACTTCATCATGGCCCGCCAAAAAGTCATCGAGCCTCTAGGGGATTACAAATCCATATATGAATTTTTCCTTGAGCTTGGCGTCCGGATGGGATACGGCAAAGACTTCTGGAACGGCGATATCGTCGCTTGCCAGAACGATATGCTGTCTCCCTTCGGGATAACGCTGGAGGAATTGCGCAGATATCCTGCCGGAAAGCTTTTCGATTCCGCTGGTGGAACGCGAACATATGAAAAATTTGACCGTATCTTCAACAGTAAGAGCACAAGACTAAGCAGGGCCCCGCATCTTCCGCAGGGAAAGGTTGCCCTGTATAACACGACCTTTGAAAGAGATGGCTATGCTCCTCTTCCCGAGTGGCACGAGCCGCCGGAGAGCCCGACCGGTACGCCTGAACTGACAGCCAAATATCCTCTCATCCTGTCGGATTACCATACCTCAAAGACATATACGGCCTCCTGGCAGCGCAATGTACCAAGGTTACGGGAAATTGCGCCCTATCCGGGGCTACATATTCATCCCGAGACGGCGGCAATACGTGGCATTAAGAACGGGGATTGGATCATTGTCGAATCGATACACGGGTGGATGAAAGTCAAGGCGGAGCTTTACCCCGGCATACGCCCTGATACCGTCATGCTGCTGCATGGCTGGTGGCAGGGCTGTGGCGAGCTTAATTTCAACGATTTCCCCATATTGGACGGTGGGGCCAATGTCAACGTCATGTACAGCGTCAATCCAGATACGGCGTTCGATCCGCTCATTACCGCCATGAGCAGTCAGACTTTGGTGGAGGTGCGTCGTTATGAATGAGCTGCAGCTTGGATTTATCTTTCACAAAGAAAAATGTATTCAATGTCACGGATGTGAAACAGCCTGCAAAATGTGGCGGAAATCCGAATATTGTGTATCCCTGCGGCGCGTTTTCAATATCTGGTCTGGCACATATCCCGACATAACATGCGTTTCGCTTTCGATCAGCTGCATGCATTGCTTTCAGCCGGCTTGCGCTGATGCCTGTCCTGTCGGTGCCATATCAAAGCGCGAAGCCGACGGTGTCGTGCTCGTCGACAAGACGCTGTGCACTGGCTGCCGCGCCTGTCTTGACGCTTGCCCGTACGATGTACCACAATTCGGCGCAGACAACCAAATGCTGAAATGTGATATGTGTATAGCTAATTGCGAAACACCGGATAATGATTTCAGAGCTCCCCCATGTGTCAGGACGTGTCCGACGGGTGCTCTGGGGCTAACAGCAGAGACGCCGGGCGAAAAAGTACAGACGGAAAATGAAACAGCCGCGCTTTATCAGAGAATAAAATCTACAGGTAACGGATGATCATGATGAAACGAAAAATTTATTCACATATTAGCCTCGGTACGCTGATCTTAAGCGCCGCCGCAGGGGGCTACGCCTTGGCGAAAATCTGGATTATCAGAGCTTCTCTGCCCGCCGGGATATGTCCCGTTACGACGAACAGACCTCTTCTATATATCGGTATTGCCCTGTGTCTTGTCTCATTCGTCTTTAGTCTGTTTGACAAAGGTGGTAAAGCGGAGCGGCAAAAATAGAACTACTAAATCAGGGGCTTCTGCCAGCCAAAGTTATACGGATTGAACCTCTCCCGCTTACGCTTCGCATAGAAGCAGGAGATTCTGAGTTCACCGACCACCGCGATATCTTTCATCGTCTTACACGGTCTCCCTCAGCGTAAATTCCCGTAGTTCCCACGGTACTGATTATTTAACTAGGCCAACAGCCTTAGGCCTTCGTTCAATATGTTCCGAGCTGCATTGACAT
>JAAYBH010000291.1 GCA_012718935.1 Clostridiales bacterium | reverse complement strand
CTGATGAGCGCCACCAGCATCAGAATGACGGCGGCGGAAATCATCAGTGTGGCTGCCGTGGGAGGGATGTTTCTGAATAGCATCAGTGTAACACATACGACGAAAAACACAACAGTAGAAGTCTTCCCAATAATATTCGACGACGGAATCTCGCCGCCTTCCCTCTTCCGAATAATCGCCCCGCCCAGGAGCATGAGCAGTTCTTTGATCACAGCCGTCACGATGACCCAGACGGGTATGACACGGTCGAGCGTGATGCAGGCCAAAACGGCCAGTGTCATCAGCTTGTCGCCCAGGGGGTCCAGAATTCTTCCAAGGTTTGATATCAAGTTGTATTTCCGTGCGAAATAGCCGTCTAAAAAATCGGTGAAAGACGCCACCGCATAGACTGCCGCCGCGTATATCTTGACGCTTCCGGACTCGCAGAAATACGTCAAAACGAAGACCGGGACAAGACATATCCGTATTGACGATAGGATGTTCGGAACATGTTTCATCGATATCACCTACAGCATAACTTATCAGATTCCAATAATATCCGCCAGCGGGTTCACGTTAAGTATGTATTTTAAAACAGTCGTCTTCCCGATCGTCTCCGGCGCCAAGAGCCCCAGGTACCTGATGACGAGCGCAAGCGTAAAGACGAGGAGCAATCCCTTTAGTAATCCCAGAACAAGGCCGATTATTCTGTCGACGCTTTCCAATCCGGGGATCGAAAACGCCAGATTAATGATATTCCCAATAACGGCGAAAATTATAGCTATCAGAATAAAAGCGACCGCAAAAACAGCAATATACGCAAGCGCGGAACAAAGCACCCCGGTCAGATCCGCCGACATCTGCTGTCCGACGGCCTCGATTTTCGCTGCGACCTTCCCGGCAATCTGCTTGGCCGCGCCTTCCGATATGCCGATTTTTCTCAATGTTTCATAACTGGTATCATAAACAGACTTCGGTTTCTCATCCTTCGAGCCGCTCTCCATACCAGCGCCGCCGGAGCTTTCTGCGCCATCCGTCGTCTGTTCTTCCCCCAGGGCTTCAGGCTCACCGTTGTTCATGACATCCGTATAGGCCTTGTCGACAATGCCGCTGACAAACGGTTCAAGCATACCCGTAAAATTATCGGAGTACGCCTTGGCAATAAGATTGGCGCCATAGATCGCAATAATGATAGCCAGAATTCCGAAAATGCCCCTGATGAAACCATTCCTAAAGCCCCTCCAGGTGGTATAAACGACGATTAAAACCAGGGCGATATCGATAAGTAAATTCACCGGTCACTCTCCTTTGTTCAAGCAATCAGACATGCCTGAGTCTTTCACTGAATCTGTCTGATGACTTTTAGTCAGCGGGAATACTGCAGACGGTTGCAGAATGCGACGTTATTAACAACGCCTTTCCGTCCGGGCGCATCATCGTCTTCTCCGCTCCTGCGGTGTCGTCAAATCGCACGTACTCCAGCAGATGGCGGTCGTATATGACGTGGCGGTCGCTGTAGAGGATAGCAAGAGAATCGCCTCTAGCGGACATGGACAGGATTTTTTTGTCGGTTTCCACCGATCCGAGTGTTTTTCCCTTAAGATCGACCGTCATGACGAAGCCCTGATCGCCGACCATGTAATCATTGAGAGCGAGCAGGATAAAGCCGTCGCCGTCAAGGGAATAACCGGTAAGGTGCTTTTTGGAATAATCGCTTATGATCTCGGCACTGCCGTCCGTTTTCACAATTCGAAGCGCATCACGGCACAGGGCGAGGATCCGGTCGTCGCTTAAGTATTTGATTTCGAGAACCAGCTCCCCTGGTATCGTGCAGGAGCCTTTTTCATCGGTGCTGTCCAGAGATAAAAACACGATCCTGCTGCCCTCGTCCGTCAGGGTCAGTACGGCCAGGCTTTTGTTATCAGAAGCCAAAGCAGCCGATAGGATATGTCCCCTTGCGGAATTCCAATAAAACGATATGTCGAGATTACCGTTATAAACGGTGACGCGCCCTTTGTAGGCGCCGGTTTCCTGGGTGCATAAAGCCATCCAGCCGCTTTGATTCAGTGACGCCGAGATGATTTTTTGCTCTGTGGTCATACTCTTTGTCACACCATATAAATCGAAGACTTTCAGCAGCTTCCCACCCAGGTCGTAAACGGCCGCCATCTTCCCGTTAGAGCAGACGGCGGGGTTTGTCATATCAAAGGCCTCTGCAAACATCCGGTTGGCGCCGATATCATAAACCTGAACACCGCTGCCTGAACAGACCGCCAGTCCGCCGTCGATTTCGGCAAAAACACTTTTGAAACCGGTGTTAAAAAAAAACTCTGCCGCCTCGTCTTTTTTACCGGCTCCCGAGAGCAGCCGCATCAGGCCTTCGACATTCAATTTGCCGTTATTGGTGATCAGGATTGCGGCGATAACGGAAATAACGGCCAGTATCAGGACCGATACTGCTGCTTTTAACAGTCTGTGCGGACGTTTCTTCTTTTTTTTCAGCTCATAGACCGTTGTCATAAAACCGCCTTTGTTGGTGTTCGTACGCTGTTACAAACCCTTCTGTGCTATAGTATGAGTTTATCATTTATTCTGATAAAAAGATACTGATTTGTATTACAAAATATAACAACAAAAAAGCGCGCTTTCTAAAGCTCAGGGGTCTCCCATCATAATTCCCGCAGGCCCGCCGTACCAAATCCGCGTCAGATAAAGACCGCAGGGCGGTACCGTCGGGCCGCCGAGCCGCCTGTCCTTTGCCTCTAAAAGCCGCGGGATATCGCAGGCTGCAATTTTTCCTTCGGAGACATATATGAGCGTCCCGGTCATTGCCCGGGCCATATTGTACAGGAACCCGTCAGCGCAGACACGCAGCTCTATGAGCGGGCCGCTCTGGCTGACCTCATACCAGTAAACCGTCCGAACCGTCGTCTTTGTTTCAGTTCCGACCGACCGCACCGCCTTGAAATCATGCGTTCCGACAAAATGCGCGGCAGCCTCGGCCATCGCTTTTATATCCAGCGGGACGGGATAAAAATATGCCCTGTTGGCATAAAAGGGATCGCGCAGGCGCTCGTTGAGGATTTTATAAGTGTATTCCTTTTTTTCACACGACAGAATAGCGTTAAAATCCTCATCGGCGTCAACTGCCGCCACTGCGGCGATATCCGGAGGCAGCTGGGCGTTCAAGGCCAGCGGCAGCCTGTCGGCGGGAATCGTGGAATCCGTCCTGAAGCTCGCGCAGTACCGCAGCGCGTGGACGCCGGCATCCGTTCTCCCGCAGCCGACGACCTTGACCGGATGACCGCAGATTTTTGAAAGCGCGTTCTGAACGGTGGCCGCAACGGTGATGTCATTTTTCTGCTCCTGCCAGCCGTGATAGTTCGTACCGTCATACCGGAGGCGCAGGGCGATATTTCTCATAGGTGGCACCCCTTCCTCTAGGCCGCAAGTTCGGCGGGAGCAAGCCCCCGCCCTACTGTCAGCTGCAGGGTTACTAAAGGCCGAACACGCTCAGGACGATAACGGCGGCCAAAACGACCGCGCCCATTAGAAGCGCCGCGACGTCCCCGCCCTTCATGCGGAGCTGCTTCATCCGCGTCCTTCCCTCTCCGCCGTGGTAGCAGCGGCTCTCCATGGCGACAGCCAGCTCGTCGGCCCGCCGGAACGCGCTGATAAACAGCGGCACCAGAATCGGTAGCATCGCCTTTGCCCGGCGGATCAGATTTCCCGATTCAAAATCGGCTCCCCGCGCTTTCTGCGCGCAAATGATCTTGTCCGTTTCCTCGATGAGCGTCGGAATAAACCGGAGGGCGATGCTCATCATCATCGCCAGCTCATGCACCGGCACCCTGATTTTTTTCAGCGGGTTCATCAGCTTTTCAAGCCCGTCGGTCAGGGCGATGGGCGATGTGGTGTATGTCAGCTGGAACGTCCCGATAATCAGCATAACGAGCCGGATGATCATCTTCGCCGCCATGGTGACGCCCTCAAGCGTGATGCGGATAATCCAGAAGGAAACCAGCACACGGGTTCCGCCAGTAAAGAACATGTTGAGGACAAACGTAAAAATGATGATAATGATGAGCGGCTTCATGCTCTTGAGTATCGTCTTCAGCCTGATCTGCGACAGCAGGATTACACATATGAGCACAGCCACCATCAGTCCATAGGAAAGGTAGCCGACTGCCGTGAAAAGCGCCACGATATAGACAAGCGTCAAAATGAGCTTAGTTCTCGGGTCAAGCCGATGCACAACCGATCGACCGGGGAAATATTGGCCGAGTGTAATGTCCTTAAGCATGCTCCCGACCCTCCTTGAGCGCCAGGAGCGCCTTTTTCAATTGGCCGATCGTATAGATATCTTCCGGTACGCTCACGCCAAGGGTACGGAGCCTGTTGGCTACCATGGTGACCTTCGGCACCATCAGGCCGACGCTTATGAGCGCATCGCTTTTGGAAAACACCTGGGCAGGCGTCCCTGTTGTCATGATTCCGCCGTCATTGAAGACAAGGAGCCTGTTAACGGTACGAGCGATGTCCTCCATGCTGTGCGTGACCATAATAACGGTTGAATTTGTGGAACGCTGGTATTGCCGGATGTTGGAGATGATCTCATCCCGCCCCTTCGGGTCAAGGCCGGCGGTGGGTTCGTCCAGTATGAGCACCTCGGGCAGCATAGCGATAACGCCGGCGATTGCCGCCCGCCTCTTCTGGCCGCCCGACAGCTCAAAGGGCGATTTTTCCAACAGCGTTTCGGAGAGTCCGACAAAACCGGCGGCCTCCCGAACACGTTCGTCAATCTCACTTTCCGTGAGATTCATATTTTTCGGCCCGAAAGCGATATCCTTGAAAACCGTTTCCTCAAACAGCTGATACTCGGGGTATTGGAATACGAGGCCGACCTTGAACCGGATCTCCCTCGTCAGCTCCTTCGCCTCATGAATATTACGCCCGTCAAAAAAGACTTTGCCGGACGTGGGCTTCAGGAGCCCGTTCAGGTGTTGAATAAACGTTGATTTGCCTGAGCCTGTCTGACCGATGATGCCAAGATATTCGCCCTTTTCCGCTTCAAAACTGATATCACGGATCGCAGCATGCTCAAAGGGCGTGCCGACGCTGTAAATATGCGTCAGACTCTCGGTTCTTAAAATTTGCGCCAAAGCAGTACCGTCCTTTGTCAGTGGTGCATCTCTTCCAAAGCCGGAGGATGATGCCCGAAAAAGCAATTATCAATAGTTATTTCAATGCCGAATAAATTTCCTGCGCGCACTCCTCAACGGAGAGCGCGTCAAGCTTCAGCTCATAGCCGCATTGGTTCAGCTCGTAAAGGAGACTGACCGTCTCAGGGACGTCAAGTCCCGTTGCACGCAGCCCTTCAACATCTTTAAACACTTCCCGCGGTTTGCCGTCCATGATCACGCTGCCGTCGGACATGACGATCAGGCGATCGGCGTCAATTGCCTCGTCCATGTGGTGCGTTATCAGCACGACGGTGACATTGCGGCTGTCCCTGAGTCTGCGGATAATGCCGATGATGCTCTCCCTGCCCTTTGGATCGAGCATTGCCGTCGGCTCGTCGAATACAATGCATTCAGGCTCCATGGCCAGGACGCCGGCAATGGCGATCCTCTGCTTCTGCCCGCCGGACAGGAGATGGGGTGCGTGCTCTCGGTATTCATACATGCCAACCGTCTTCAGCGCCTCGTCAACGCGGCGGCGGATCTCCCCGGACGGGAACCCCAGATTCTCCGGCGCGAAGGCCACATCCTCCTCCACGACGTTGGCAACAATCTGGTTATCGGGATTCTGGAAGACCATCCCGACGCATCTTCTGATGTCCAGAAGCAGGCTCTCGTCATGGGTATCCATATCCCCCACGAGGACGCGTCCGCCCATGGGCAGCAAAATCGCATTGAAATGCTTTGCCAGCGTCGTTTTCCCCGACCCGTTATGCCCCAGAACCGCCACAAACGTCCCTTTTTCAATCTCCAGGTCAATGCCGTTCAGGACAATTTTCGGAAGCTCGCCCTCCGCCGGTCTGTAGGCATATGTCAGGCTTTCGGTTTTTATGATGTTATCCGTATAGTTTGTCTCCATTTTATTTTCCTTTTTAACTGGCGATGCTTTTCGGCTTCATTTCTCCCACCGGCAGGTAGCTCCGCAGGGGAGTATCAATCCGCTCTCCGTTACGGGCAAGCCCAGCTCGCTGCTATCAGACCTGCCGCCGAAGCGTTTCGAGAAAATTGTTTCCGAGATATACGTGAGCGTCGCCGGGGAAAGCCCCGTCGTATATGCGTTGATCAGGACAAACAGAGGATCGGCCGACAGCACACCGGCGCAGAGCTTCACAAACGCAAAAAGATCGTCCTCCAGCTTCCATACCTCACCGGACGGCCCCCGGCCGTAGGATGGCGGGTCCATAATGAGTACGTCGTACTTCCTGCCGCGCCGGATCTCCTTTTCAAGAAATTTAGCGCAGTCGTCGACGATCCAGCGGATCGGCTTTCCTTCAAGCCCCGAGGCTTTCGCGTTTTCCCTGGCCCAAGTGACCATGCCGCGGGCCGCGTCCACGTGGCAGACACTGGCGCCGGCTGCTGCCGCCGCCGCCGTCGCGCCGCCCGTATAGGCAAACAGATTCAAAACGCTCACCGGCCGGCCGGCTGCGCCGATCTTTCGCGAGATATAGTCCCAGTTGACCGCCTGCTCGGGGAAAAGCCCCGTATGCTTGAAGCTCATGGGCTTGACATTGAACGTCAGCCTGCCGTACTGAACCTGCCAGCTCTCAGGCAGGCTGCTTTTTTCCCATTTTCCTCCGCCGCTCGCGGACCGCGCATAGCGGGCATGGGCGTTTTTCCAGCCCGGATGCGTTTTCGGCGTGTCCCAGATCGCCTGCGGGTCCGGCCTGACAAGCAAATACCGGCCCCAGCGCTCCAGCTTTTCCCCGCCGGAACAGTCAAGGAGCTCGTAATCCGCCCACTTGTCGGATAGCCACATGAATAAGTCTCCTAAAATTACAATAAATCAAGGTATTATATCACTTCGGCACATTCAAGTCAATCAAGCGCCCCAGTATGCAAAAATCCGCTTGTAATCATCTGGCGCTATCTCTTATATTGACGTCTGTGATATAATACATACCTGAAAAAAGGAAACCCCATGTACCATGGTAATCGGGAAAACAGGAGATCTGTCACATGAACAAAACAAGAGTTGTTGTCGTCTTCGGGGGCTGTTCCTCGGAATATGAGGTATCCCTTCAGTCGGCCTTTGCTGTCATATCAAATATCGACTGTGAAAAATATGATATCATCACGCTGGGAATCACGCGGGAAGGCCGGTGGTACCGGTATACGGGTCCGATCGAAAAAATCAGGGACAACACATGGTTTATAGACAAAAGCCATTGCCGGGCCACGCTCATTTCACCTGACAGGCCCCGCCGGCTTCTGCTGGAGCTTGACGGCACAGGCGTCAGGCAGACCGAAATCGATATCGTCTTTCCCGTCCTGCACGGGAGAAACGGTGAGGACGGGACAATCCAGGGCCTCTGCGAGCTGGCGGGCATCCCCGTCGTCGGCTGCGGAACGCTCGCCTCCGCCTTGTGCATGGACAAGCACAGGGCCCACGAGCTCGTCTCCCATATCGGCATCCGGGTTCCGAAGGCCGTCTGCTTTGAAGCGCCTCCATCGGACGATGAATTGCACAGCGCTGCCGGAGCTCTGAGCTTCCCCCTTTTTGTCAAGCCGGTCAAGGCGGGCTCCTCCTTCGGCATTACAAAGGTCATACGCCCCGACGAACTGAAGGAAGCGGTACATAACGCTTTTTCCTATGATAACGCGGTCATCATCGAAGAGAACATTGAGGGCTTTGAGGTCGGCTGCGCCGTGATGGGCAACGACGTGCTGACGATCGGCAGGGTGGATGAAATCGAGCTGAAGGACGGGTTTTTTGATTTTACGGAAAAATACACACTGAAGACCTCAAAAATCCACATGCCCGCCCGTATCGACATGGCCACTGAGGAGCGGATCAGGGAGACGGCGGCGCGCATTTACGGCGCCTTGGGCTGTACAGGCTTTGCGCGTGTGGACATGTTTTTGACGCCGGAGAAGGATATTGTGTTCAACGAGGCGAACACGATCCCCGGGTTTACGTCCCACAGCCGGTATCCCAACATGATGAAGGGTGTCGGCATCGATTTCCCCGAGCTGCTGGACAGGCTGATTGAACTGGGGCTCAAAAGATGAAAGCGACTTCGAAGCACGCTGTGCTTGATGCGTTCCGCGTGGCAGCGGCATTTCTCGTCGTTGCGATCCATGTATCCCCGCTCCAGACCATCGACGCAACAGCGGATTTCATTATCACGCGCATTGCCGCGCGCGTTGCCGTGCCGTTCTTCCTGATGATATCGGGGTACTTTCTGGCAATCCGTGAAAACGGCGGAGACCGGCGCCACTTTCGATCCTTCCTGAAAAAAACGGCCATTGTGTACGGCGCGGCAATCGTTATTTATCTGCCGCTGAATTACTATACGGGTTATTTTAATATTTCCCCGCTGCAAATGCTGAAGGATATCTTCTTTAACGGCACCTTCTATCACCTCTGGTATCTGCCCGCCGTTTTGCTGGGCGCATTGATCGTCATACCCCTATGGCGCAGATTTGGGTGGCGTTTCACCCTTGTCCTTGCCGCCGTCCTGTATGTGATCGGTCTGGGCGGTGACAGCTATTACGGCCTCGTGTCGCGGATTCCAGCCCTGAAAGTCTTTTACGATGTTGTTTTCAGCATCTCCGACTATACGCGCAACGGCGTGTTTCTGGCGCCCGTATTTATCATGATGGGCGTGGGCTTCGCCGACCAAAACAAGCGGCGGAGCACAAGCAGACGCCGAAAAATTATTATCGGCCTGGCCGTTTCCGCCGCCCTGCTCGTTGCTGAAGCCCTGTGGCTGCGCGGTATGGGCGTCCAGCGGCATGACAGCATGTACCTCATGCTGCTGCCCTGCATGTATTTTCTGTTTGCGCTGCTGTCGTCGTTTGACGGAAAAGGCAACAAAAACCTGCGCACCGGCGCGATGGCTGTTTATATCCTCCACCCCTGGGCGATCGTTCTCGTCCGCGCCTTTGCCAAGCTCACAGGGACGACCGGCCTGCTCGTAGAAAACCAGCTGATGCTTTACATCCTTGTCTGTATCGTTTCGGCCGCGGCGGCTGCCGTATTCATCTGTCTCGTGAATTCGATAAAAAAAAACAAACCGTCTCCAACCGGCCGGGCATGGGTCGAAATTGACCTCAAGGCACTGATTCACAATGCCGCCGAGCTTCAAAAACTGCTGCCGGCGTCCTGCCGGCTGATGGCCGTTGTGAAGGCGGACGGTTACGGCCACGGCGCCGTAGCCGTCGCAAGAGCGCTTGAAGCATCGGGTATCAGCGCCTTTGCCGCCGCTACCCTAGGCGAGGGTATCGCTCTGCGCAGAGGCGGCGTCCGCGGAGATATCCTTATTTTTGGCTGCACACCGCCCGCCGACGCGCGGCTGCTCCGGCGTTACAGCCTGATGCAGACGGTCGTCGACGGCGCGTATGCCCAAGCGCTCCATGAAACAGGCGCCAAAATCGATGTGCACATCAAAATAGATACGGGAATGCGCCGGCTGGGCATCGACAGCGGCGACCTTCACGGGATTGAGCGCATCTTCGGCTATAAAAATCTCACGGTTAAAGGGATGCTGACACATCTGAGCGAGGCGGACAACCTGACGGACAGCGGGTCCGAATTTACCCTCGGCCAGATCAGCGCATTTTTCGATACCGCCAAAGCTCTGCAGAAAAAAGGTTATGATGTGGGGAAGCTCCATGCGCAGGAGAGCTACGGCATTTTGAATTATCCGGACCTGCCCTGTGATTACGCCCGGGCCGGCATTGCCCTATACGGCGTGCTCTGCAAAAATGATAAAACGCGCTTGATGCCCGAGCTGCGGCCTGTGCTGTCGCTGAAGGCAAGGGTTGCGGAGGTGAAATGGATCGGTGCCGGCGAGCCCGTCAGCTATAACAGGACCTTCGTCGCAAGGGTGCCGACGAAAATCGCTACGGTATCCATCGGCTATGCCGACGGCGTTCCGCGCAATACGGCGCAGCGGGAGGAGTATGTTCTGCTTCGGGGGCTGCGGGCGCCGATTATCGGGCGCATCTGTATGGATCTCATGGTGATCGACGTGACGGGTATCGAGGACGCCGGGCCGGGTGATATCGTGACGATCATCGGCCGGGACGGAGAGGATGCCATCAGGTGCGAGGATATGGCCGAGAGCTGCGGCACGATCACGAATGAAATCCTGAGCCGTCTCGGTGCGCGTCTGCCGCGTATTATAAGCTGAGGGCCTATTCCGCGTTTTCCATTAATTTAGACTGGCATCCGCCCGTGTCCGGCGTTATGATGAGCATATCCAATTATTACTCAGGTACGGAGGGCGCGCATGGAAATACAGCAGATCGGCAACGGAAAGGTTGTCATATACATAAAAGGAGAGGAATTAAAGCACCTGCCGGCTTCTCCTCAGGATATCACGACGAACGAGGCGGCCG
>JAAYBH010000037.1 GCA_012718935.1 Clostridiales bacterium | reverse complement strand
TCGGAACCCAAAAAGCTCAGGTATGCCGTGACATATTTCCCAGAAGCCTCGGATTTTAACTTCTGCGCTGTCAAACAACTGGACCCTGCTCACGGTTTTTCTCTACAGTCTCCTCGCCATCCTCATGCTGTCAAGCCTCTTCCGTTATGCTCTCTGGTTTTTCAGATCAAAAAAAGCTGTCATAACAGGCGGGCGCTGCATCGAAATCGGCGGCGGCTATAAAAAAGTATCTGTTGTCATGTTAGGCATTATCATTGCCGTCACCCTTCTGCTCACGCTGACAGAGCCAAACGGCTGGCTGGTGGTTGCCGGCATAGCCGCTTTTTCGGTTATGATGGCGCTGGTATTTGTTATCAGAAACACCCTTAAAAGAAGGGCGGCCTCCAGAAGCGTCATTATTGGCGTCACAATCCTGTCCATTGTGATTTTATCTTTGATTCTCACCAGAGTGATACCCCGCGTCGCCGACTGGGGTAAGCAGGCCGGCTGGTTCGGCCAGTCTCGCGCCAAGACCTATACCACAACGATCAACAACGTTAAACAAACCTGGGAGTATTACAGCGACCCGCTGCCCCTGACCCTGGAGGACCTCCAGGCGGCGGACAAAGAGCTCTATTCCTACGAATGGACGTCCAGCGAATCGCTCCTGCTTGCCCGCTATTCGGGACGTCAGGTGGCTCTGCCCGGCTATGAATACGACCTATATTATTCCATCGCAGCAGTTAAATGGCCTCCGCTGTTTGATCTCTGTCTAAAGGATTATTTGAATATGCATGACAAGCTGTCCCGCTATCCGCTGATCGCCCCTTCCTCGAGTAAAAAGAAATTCCTGAAGACGGACGATCCCGTCTGGCAGGCCGATTCGGTTTATCAGCTTTATGATGATAAGGTCGGGGCAAAGGACGACTATGTCCTCTGCTGGGGCAACCGGATTGTCTACGTCGATTTTCAAGAAATCCCAACCTCAGAGCAGATCGCAGTCGCATCGGAGAAACTGCGCCGCTGAATAAAGGGCGCCGATCTCTCGGCGCCCTGCTCTTATAACCGCAATATGTATTTTACGGGGCCGTCGTCACGGTACCTGTATTGCCACGCATATCGATGATGGGGCTGCTGTCACCCTGGACCATCGGAAGCTTGCCGTCCCATTTCTCGATTTTCTGGTATTCCAGATACGCCTCGGCCTGGGCCAACTGCTTCTGGATGATCTCGATGGCATAGGCTTCGGCCTCGGCCTGAGCCTTCGTGGCGTCGGCCTGGGCTTGGGCGTTGACCACCTTCTGCTCGGCCTCAATCTTGATGCGGTTTAAGTCCTGCTGGGCCTTCAGCGCCGCCTGCTGGGCCGTCTGCTTGGCTTCGATGGCCGCGTTGAACGCTTCGGAAAACTCAAGATTCGTGATGTTGAAAATTTCAATTACCAGTCCGTAAGAGCCGATTTTCTCCTTGAGCTGCTCCTTGATGCCATCGCTGACAAGCTGCCGCTTGGTGATAAGCTCCTCGGCGCTGTACTGGGCGGCGACAGCCTTGACCGCCTCCTGAATAGCCGGCACGATGATTTTGTTTTCATAATCAAGGCCGACGGTGGAAACAAGCCTGGGCGCCGACAAATCGTTGACGTAATAGTTGACGACAATCGTGCTGCTGATCATCTGCAGGTCTCTGGACGCGGCGGCCGGTGCCGCTTCGACCTTCTGCGTTTTAATATCCACCTTCGTCACCTTGGTAATAAACGGGGTTATAAAATGAAGGCCTTTCTCCAGCGGCGCGTCCTTAATTGCGCCGAATATCGATACGACGCCGACGGTGCCCGACTGGATTACCACAAAGCTCGATGTGCCCACAATAATGAGCACCAGAATAATGAGGCCCGCTATCACACCCCCTCTGACTCGTCTTTTGTTTCTTGCAGCAGTTTCCTGCATATATCATCACACTCCTTGT
>JAAYBH010000290.1 GCA_012718935.1 Clostridiales bacterium | reverse complement strand
AGCGAGCTCAAGCTGGAGCTGATTGACGAGGCCACCGCGGATGCAAACGCGCGCATCAGCATCATGGCAGAAAAAGCGGGCGGCAAGGTGGGTAAGCTGCTGAGCGCCACTTTAGGTACCTTCCAGATTACCGCGCAAAATTCGGCGACGGATTCATACATCGCCGGCGGTGCTTTCAATACCTGGTCGCGCGAAAAAACAATGTTTATTAACGTCAAGCTGCATTACGCGCTTAATTAAGCCCTGTACGGCGGGCGCCGGTAAACAATGAACACAGAACAATGAACAATGACAATATGCCTGGGGATAATCTCAGCCACATATTTGCACTGTTCAACGCTCAGTGTTCATTTTTCATTTTTTATTTTTCATTGTTCATTGCTTTGCGGGGGAACGCTCCGAATGCCGCTCCTCCAAGAATTAAAACGGCGCCCGATATTTGTATCAGCTCCAATTTTTCCATAAGAAACACAGCAGAGAATATCAGGGCGGAAAGAGGTTCCAGATAACCGCATACCGCGACTGTTTGAACCGGCAGCTTCCCGATAGAGGAAAAGTAAAGATAACATCCGAGACCTGTGTTGATAACGCCCAGCACCAGGATGGGCAAAACGCTGCCCGGCTCTATGCTTATATTAAACCCCTCCTTGAGCCCTACAAAGACCGCCACTGTCATAAAGCTGGCGATCAGCTGAATAACGGAATTCTCGAGACCCGTAACGCTCGCGGCCTTTTTATTCAGAACAACCATAAACGCGTACATGACTGCGGATAATACTCCGAATACGAGACCCCAGGAGGCTTTTCCGCCCATCAGGGCGCTCTGGTTCACAAGGAGCATACCGATGATGACAGCAAGAAAACCGCTGATTTTTACCCAGGTCAGCTTTTCCCTGAACAAAACAGGAGAAAGCATCATAACAAGCACCGGACCGCAATAATACGCCAGCGAAGCGATGCTGACCCCCATTTGGGCATAAGCCTCATAGAGAAACATCCAGCTGATCCCCATCGCCGCACCGGAACAAACAACCAAAATGACGTGAGTTCTATTCTTCAGGGACGTCACTTTCTGTTTTGTCAGCAGGAATATCAAAACGAGAAACACACTGCCGATCAGTGTTCTTGTTAAAACGATCTCATAACTGCCGAGGGCGATCTGCTTTGCGATAATACCATTAGAGCCGAACATAATAAGCGCGGCTAAATACTTTATATACGGCTTTTTCATCTATGAAGCTCCTGATTTAAAGAGCGCTGCCGACGCGCCTATTTGTACCAGATAAGGTAAACGAGTATGTAGCCGGTGACAACGGCGGTCAAGGTGAACGGGACGCTGATTTTCATAAACCGGCCGGTGCTGACCTCATAGCCTTCCTTACGCAGGATACCAAGTCCGGTGATGTTCGCGGAGGCTCCGATCGGGGTGAGATTGCCCCCAAGTGTCGCGCCGGACAGCAATCCAAAGTATAAAAGTGTAGGGTTGACGCCAAGCAGGGCGGCAATGCCTGAAACGACGGGCAGCATGGTGGCGATATAGGGTATGTTGTCGATAAATGCTGATAGGATGACGGAAGCCCAAACGATCAGCGAATACATCGCGAACAGGTTGCCGCCGCTGATTTTGACAAACAGCTTTGCGATCGCATCGACGACGCCCGCCTCCGAAATACCGGCGATGACGATAAAGAGCCCTGCCAGCAGGCAAAGGGTAAAATAGTCGATGGACTTGAGCGCTTCTTTAACGACGCCGAAGTTTTTCTTGACGATTAAATCCCTGATCAGGCTGATGACAAACAAGGCCATGCAGATAAGCCCGTTGGTGATCTTCGGCTTGTCTGGGAGGAAGGATGCGAGAATCAGGAGGATAACTGTCGCCAGAAGAACGACCGTCGGGAAATAGTCGGTGACCGTCGTTCTGTCCTTGAGCGCGACTTTCTGCTTGTCCTTTCTGAATACGATGAGCAGGACGATAGAGGCGATTACAGCGCTGATCTCGACAACCCAGAACATGCCGGGCCGGCCCTTATAAAAGAAGAAGTCTAGGAAGTCAAGACCAGCGTAGCCGCCGAGGAGGATCGCGGTCGTATCGCCGACCAGGGTGGCCGCGCCCTGCAGATTGGACGAAATCGCAATGGCGATGATGCTTGACACAGGAGACATATTCAGCTTTTTTGAAATCGTCAGGGCAACGGGCGCCACCATCAGGACGGTGGCGACATTGTCGACGAATGCGGATATGATTCCGGCGAACAGCGAGAGCGCGATGATGGTCCATTTGACGTTCGGCATCTTTTCAATAATGATATCCGCGAGCAGTGCCGGCATTTTTGACTCAATAAAGAAATACACCACACCCATTGTGCCGGCGATCATCATAATGACATTCCAGTCGACGCTCAGAAACACATTTTCAATGGGCAGAATGCCGAGTATAACAAATACAGCGGCCGACGCCACCGCGATGTAGGCTCTGAATTTTGGAAGAACCAGCAGCAGCACATATGTCACGAGAAAGATAACGAGCGCTAAAACCATAAAAAATCCCGCCTTCGTCTGAATATCGTGCCGTGAACTCAAACAGTTTACCATACGTATTCAATATTATCAAAGAAAATAAAAAAGCCGTCAACCCGGATGGACCGTTTCCAAATCGGGTTGAGCGGCTTCTTTACTCTTTTCGGTTTCCGCGATACAGCCGTCCGGTAAAAACCTTAAAGCTGCGTTCCCATAATTTCGCGATACAGCTCTTCCGAGCGCTCGCCTTTTCTGAGCCGGTCGCGCAGCGGGTCAATGACATAGTTAAGGATCAGATAACCTGCCGTATCAATGACACTGTATTCCTTTTCGCAGGCCGTCAAATGCTCTTCTGCTTTTCTCCAGTTAAACATGTTTGCTTCTCCTCTTGACGATTGGATATGATGCCTCAATATCGACATCATAGCGCTCTTTTTTCAAGAAAGATAGCGTTAATATAAACGAAATTGTTGGCCAAATTAAAAAGAGTTAGATAAAATTTTCACAATCTTTTATCGTTTTGACAAAATATTATTCATCTGTCGTACGCAATAACATGTATATACAAGACAGCTCTTTTATAAGAAAAGCTCGGGTTCAGCGCGCCTTTTAAACCCTTCCTCCAGCTCATGACGATGATAGAGGAATCCCGCATCGTCATAAAATTTTGCCTGGACGGGACACCGCTTGACGCAGGCACCGCATTTAATGCAGATGCCCGTATACTCCCTGACATTATCAAAGCTGATGGAGCCCATGGGGCAGATTTCCGCGCAGAGGCGGCAGTCGGTGCAGCTGTCCCTTGTCAGCGGCTTAACCTTGAGTATATTGATCGGGTT
>JAAYBH010000289.1 GCA_012718935.1 Clostridiales bacterium | reverse complement strand
TCATCTGTGGGGACAACGAGGCCACGCTGAAAAAATACTATTTTTCGGACGGGGCGGTCACGCTTGTACCTTTTAATGACGCGTACAAAACCGTTACACTCCGCGGGCGCGAGCTGGAGCGGCTTATGATTGTCGGCAAGGTTGTGGAAACCAAAACAAAGTGGTGACGGTAGGGGTCTATGGATTTAGTGGAAAAATTGACGATCCTGGCGGACAGCGCCAAGTATGACGCAGCCTGCACCTCGTCCGGCGCGGACCGGCCGGGGAAAACCGCTGCGGCTGGCATCTGTCACTCCTTTTCCGCCGACGGCAGGTGCATCAGTCTCTTAAAGGTGCTGATGACGAACATTTGCATTTACGACTGCAAGTATTGTGTGAACAGAGCGACGAACAGCTGCCGCCGGGCGGCCTTTACGCCGGAGGAGCTCGCCGAGCTGACGATCGAATTCTACAGGCGCAATTATATTGAGGGCCTCTTTCTGTCCAGCGGCGTGATACGCAGTCCCGATGACACGATGGAACAGATGATCGGGGTGCTGCAGCTCCTGCGGTACCGCCACAATTTCTTGGGCTATATCCACGCCAAGACGATCCCCGGCGCGTCGCCGGAGCTTGTGCGCCGCCTGGGCCTTTTGACCGACCGGATCAGCATCAATGTGGAATTGCCCAGCGAGCAGAGCCTTCGGCTGCTGGCACCGAATAAAAAGCGGGAGGCCATCTTTTCGCCCATGAAGCAGATTTGTCAGGAAACCAAACAGAACAGACAGGAGCTCGCCCTCTGCAAAAAAGCGGAGAAATTCGCGCCGGCCGGGCAGGCCACGCAGATGATCATCGGCGCAAGCCCGGAGACGGATTACCAGATCATCACGCTGGCGGAGGCAATGTACGTGAGGTATGCGCTCAAACGCGTCTTTTACTCGGCGTATATCCCCGCGGTGGAGGACGCGCTCCTGCCCGCGCGCGACGTAAAGCCGCCGCTCCTGCGCGAGCACCGCCTCTACCAGGCGGACTGGCTGATGCGCCAGTACGGCTTTGGGGCGGAGGAAATCCTGAGCCCCGAGGCGCCGAACTTCAATCCCTACCTCGACCCGAAATGCAACTGGGCAATCAATCATATGCAGCAGTTCCCCGTGGACGTGAATACCGCTTCCCTTGAGGACCTGCTCCGCGTGCCCGGTATCGGGCCCACAAGCGCTCGGCGCATAATTGTCGCGCGCCGGAACGGGCGGCTGGGCCTGACGGAGCTCAAAAACATCGGAGTAGTATTGAAACGGGCCCAGTATTTTATCAGAACCACCGATGCGCCCGCGAGGTCGCAGCTGGACAGGGAGACGACCGTCCGGGCGCTGATTGACCCGAATGTCTATTCCTTCGGAATGGAGCAGCTGTCTCTCTTTCAGGATACGCCCGGTCTCCGGCAATTGCCGACAGCCCGTGATGTCACGTCCGTAACCGAGGCGGTGGAGGAGACTGTATTATGTCTGGCGTCAAACCTTTAGCCGTTCCCGCCGATATCATCTATACCTACGACGGGAGCTTTGACGGTTTTTTATGCTGCGTATTTGAAAGCGTCTATTCCGGTGTGCTGCCGCTTGATATCCTGTGCGAAGAGGACGCCGCGCCGACGCTGATGGAGGTGCGCCCCATCGCAACAGACCCTGTGAAGGCGGGGCGGGTGCGCGCGTCGATGCCCCATAAAATCTCCGCCCGCGCGCTGGAGCTCCTGAAGACGGTGTTTTGCAGCTGTCTCGCGCAGAAGGAGCTGCGGCTCCTGGAATTCCTGCTCAGGGGCTATAGGGAAGGCGGGAAGCTGTGCTACAAGCTGGGGGACATGGTGATGGCGCCGCTTTTAAACGCTGAGAAGCACCTTTTGCGTGAGTCACATCTCCATATGGGGTTTGTCCGCTTCTCTGACGTCGGCGGTGCGCTTGTCGCTGTGATCACTCCAAAAAACTATATTCTGCCGTTTATCGCAGAGCATTTCGTCCTGCGGTATGACCGGGAGCAGTTCATGATCTTCGATAAAACCAACAAGGCAGCGCTCGTTTACCAGGAGGGCAAGGCCGAGATTCTCCGGATTGAGCATGTGGAATTTCCCGAGATATCAGTGGGTGAGGTGCGGTATCAGGCGCTGTGGAAACGGTTTTATGACACGATCGCCATCGAGGGCCGGCAAAATCCGCGTTGCAGGATGACCCATATGCCCAAGAGATACTGGGAGAATATGCTGGAGGTCAGCGACCTGGTCCGTCCGAAGAAAGACGGACTGTGAATGAATACTCCTGTTGTGTAGGTGCGCGTTCGATCCTCCTTATCTCCACCAAAAACGATGAACCACAAGGCCAAATTGACCTTGTGGTTTTTTCATACGCTTAGGAGCTGACACTTATTTAATTCATCGGAGTGTTGTGCATTTTATGTCTTTTTCGTAATCTCTTTAATGCATTTGGCACATATGTTTTTACCTTTGTAGTTTTCTATATTTTTTGCGTCCCCGCAAAAAATACACGCAGGTTCATACTTTGACAGAATAATAGACGATTCGTCAACATAGATTTCCAGAGCATCTTTCTCTGCAATGTCCAATGTGCGGCGAAGCTCAATCGGCAAAACAATTCTTCCTAATTCATCGACTTTTCTTACAATACCTGTTGACTTCATTAATAATTCTCCATTCAATAAGTAAACTTGATTTCTCATACCATGTTGGTAGGTATTACGTTGAACTACTCCCGCTTACGCGACGCTTAGAAGCGAGAGATTCCTGGTTCATTGTCTATTGCTGATATAAGTATCAGTCTTACACAAACTCCTCAGGCGTGAATTCCCGTAGTTCCTACGGTACTAGATTAAATTCTAAGCTATTTGCTTCAAGCCTTCGCTCAAAATATTTCTTGCAGCATTGACATCCCGATCATGAGCTGTCCCGCACTGCGGGCAGTTCCATGACCGAACTCGAAGGTCTTTAACCTCTGGATTCACACAACCGCATACACTGCAGGTCTGAGAGCTCGGATAATACGTATCAATCTTAACAACCCGCTTGCCATACCATTCAGCTTTGTACTCTAGCTGTCTCAGAAATTCAGACCATGCGGCGTCACCTATGAATTTTGCCAACCTGTGGTCTTTCATCATTTTCTGTACACCGAGGTCTTCGACAGCGATAATATCGTAATCGCGTACCATGTGAGTAGACAGCTTGTGTAATACATCATTCCTCTGATTAGCTATCTTCTCGTGCATGCGGGCAACCTGAATCTTTGCTTTATCTCTGTTATTGCTGCCTCTTGATTTTCGAGACAGTTGACGCTGAAGCTTTTTAAGCTTTTTCTCAGATTTTAAGAGATGCTTATGGTTCTCAATTTTCATTCCATCTGATAATGTCGCAAAATCCCCGATGCCGAGGTCAATGCCTATAAGTTTCTCAGTCTTAGGAAGCAGAGCAATTTCAACATCACCGCAGTGTACTGAAACAAAGTATTTGCCAGAAGGGCTTTGCGAAACTGTTGCAGAAATAATACGCCCCTCGATTTTCTTGGAGACACGACATTCTACAAAGCCCAGCTTCGGAAGCTTAATTGATTTGTCTGCAAGAACAATATTCTGGTTTATGTGCTTAGAAGTAAACGTTTGATGTCCGCAATGCTTCTTCTTAAATTTCGGATACCCGGGCTTCTCATGATTCTTAACTCGCCTAAAGAAGCTTTTATAAGCATCATCTAAATGACGCAGCGAACTCTGAAGTGCCGTAGAATCTACTTCACGCAGCCACACCAAAGACTTCTTCAGTTCTGTCATATCAGCTGAACAATCATAATAACCAAAAGTCTTACCGGATGCTTCATATTCAGTTTTACGTTTTGCCAAGTAATGATTATAAATATACCGGCAGCACCCAATAGTTTTATTAATTAAAACAGCCTGTTCAGCAGTTGGATATATACGAAACTTATAGCACTTGTCCATAGTCAATAAATCCTTATATACCAATGGTTTAGATGCTGCTATTATATCACATTTAGGAGATATTTACAAGATTATTTGCAGTATTATGTCTACAGCAACACTTCGCGATTCATCTCCCACTTATAGAAGTGGGAGTGTTCTCGTGAGATTAAGATAAACTAAATGACCATATTTGTCAACAAATGTTGAATTGTGGTGTATTGTGAGGGACGGTTTGGGCTGCGCCCGGTTTGGGAGGCGAATATACTATCGCTCCGAGGGGCTCGGAGAATCACTTGCTCGTTTCGCTTGAAAAGAAATATGTTCTGTTTTAGAATAACTAGTAGATAGTTATGACGGACATGGATGTACCCGCGAGAATAATGAAGAAGGGTGATAAGACTTGGTCAATGCATTTGAGACGTTTCCCCACCTTCTATCCCCACTGAAAATAGGAAATGTAGTATTCCGTAACAGGATGTTCGCATCACCGGTTAACTCAGCTGAAATTATATCCGATGGTCAGCCTTCGCTTGAATCGGTCGCATATTTTGAAAGGAAGGCTATGGGCGGCGCGGCGGCAATCACATACGGAGAAGTCGATGTGGACCCAGAGGATTATCGGGAAGGGAGATATCCTCGCGAAATCATCCGAATGAGTAATTATAACTACGCGCGTCTGGCAAGCGCTGTCAGACGTCAGGGCGCCGTCGCTGTTTTAGAGCTGTGCTTTTCCGGCATCCATGCCCGTATGTATACGGGAGGGGGAAAACCCGCATGGGGGCCGGTGGATATGACTCTGCCATTCGGAGGGCAAGTCGCGGCGATGCCTGAAGAGAAAATCCTCCAGATAATAGATGAGTTTGGAAATGCGGCATTAGCTGCGAAAAAGGCCGGCTTTGATATGATATGCCTGCATGGCGCCCACGGCTTCGGTCTGCAGCAGTTCATGTCGCCGGCCTTAAACACCAGAACTGACCGCTGGGGAGGCAACACGGAAAACCGCTGTCGTTTCGCCGTCATGGCAATCGATATGATTAAGCAGCTCTGCGGTCAGGATATCCCTGTCGAAATTCGTATCAGCGGCAGCGAAATCGTCAAAGACGGATACGGCATCGACGAAGGCTGCCAAATAGCCGAGCAGCTTGACGGGCATGCGGATATCATCCACGTCTCCGTCGGAGCAATAAACAGATTCGGAGCTGAAACATTCTCGCGCACCCATGTCAGCATGTTTTATCCGCATGGCGTCAACGTCGAATACGCGGCGGAAGTTAAAAAGCATGTAAAAAAATCGCTTGTCGGCACTGTCGGAGGCCTGAGCGACCCTTATCAAATGGAGCAAATCTTAGCAATGGGCAAAGCGGATATTATTTATATGGGGCGTGAGCTTGTCTGTGACCCGGAGTTCCCAAATAAGGTACGGCGCGGGCGTGTCGATGAGATACGCAAGTGTATGCGTTGCCTTAACTGCTTTGCCGAAGGCGTGGGGCACGGGGACCTCATTTGCGCCATCAATCCCGAAATAGGCCGCGAACGCGAGGTGTACAGGGCCTTGCCCGCGCCTGAAAAGCAGCGTGTACTCGTTATCGGCGGCGGTATAGCCGGCATGCAGGCTGCACTCACTGCGAGTAAAAACGGTCATGAGGTGGTTTTATGTGAAAAGAGCGGCGAACTCGGTGGAAAAATCCTTTGCGAAGCCGAAGTGCCGTTTAAGCAGGGGTTGCATGATTACATACGGCTGCAGCGGGCGCTGATAGCGAAATCGGGTATTGACCTGAGACTGAACACGGAGGTGACGCCGGAATACGCGCAGACCCAATGCCCTGACGTCATCATAGCGGCAGTCGGTTCAGACCCGGTAACGCCGGGCATTCCGGGGATAAACAAAAGCAATGTGTTTGGGGCGATCGATGTGTATAAAAACCCATCGCTTATCAATGGAAGAGCTGTCATTCTCGGAGCGGGTTTCGTCGGCACAGAGCTGGCTATTTATCTTAAAGACTTCGGCATCGATGCTGAAATCGTTGAAATGCTCGGCGATATAAGCGACGGCGGCAACAGCACGCACAAAAGCGCCGTTCTCGATATGATAACGCAGAAAAAAATACCCATCCACTTTAATACAAAGGCTGTTGAGATAACCGGGGACGGGGTAAGGTGCCAAGGCCCGGATGGCGAGGCGTTTTATGAAGCCGACGCCGTGATTCACGCCGTCGGTATGAGACCGCTCCATGACGAAGCATTGAAATTCAGCTGCTGCGCGAAGGACTTCCACATGATAGGCGAATGCCGGAAAGCCGCAAATATCCTTTACGCAACCAGCACTGCTTACGCGGCTTCAAGGCTGATTGGGAGATACTAAGCTTGCCGCCGGTTAATGAGTACAGGGTGACGGTTCTCCCGGTTGAT
The DNA here is from genome assembly GCA_012718935.1 of Clostridiales bacterium. Lineage (GTDB taxonomy): Bacteria > Bacillota > Clostridia > Oscillospirales > Oscillospiraceae > Sporobacter. Next base: position 850 of record JAAYBH010000289.1, on the reverse strand, counting down.
GAGATACCCTCGGTTATGCTAAAATCAAACCAAAAGAACCGTCACCAGGTATAAAGGAAGGATTATGAAAACAGAGATAAGCAATGAAAAAAGCTCAGGGAAGATTTGGACTAAAGATTTTATTAATATTTTCATTTTAAATTTCGTCATGAGCATGAGCCAGTTTATGATGAATACCTTAATCCCAAAGTACGCGTATCATCTGGGCGCCGCGGCCTCGGTTGTCGGCATGGTTGCCGGAGCTTTTGCGGTTACCGCACTCGTATTACGTCCGGTTGCCGGGCCGGCAATGGATTACTATAAAAAGAACAGGCTGTTATCATTTGCTATCGGTTTAATAGCGCTGTCCTTTATCATCTACGGCTTTTCCAGGAGCATTACCATGCTTTTTGCCGCACGTCTCATACACGGCATTGCAATGAGTGTTTCAGCTCCGCTGAGCCTGGCGCTCGTCAGCAACATTTTGCCGAGAGACAAAATGGCATCAGGTCTTGGGGTTTACTCTCTTGGCTCGGCAATAGCAACGGCAATCGGGCCGTCAATCGGACTTGGACTGGCAGATCTCATCAGCTATAATGCCGCATTCTTTATTTGCGCCGGCTTGATGCTGGTATCATTTCTGCTGTCATTTCTGCTCAAGGCAGAAACCCCCCAACGGGCACAGAAATTCAGGATTTCAATATATCAGATCATTGCGCCGGAAGTGCTCCTACCTACTCTGGTCATATTCTTTCTGGCTTTCGCATACTCCGGCATCAATTATTTTATCGCCATTTACGGTACATTGAGCGGAGTCAAAGAAATCGGGCTTTTCTTTACGGCAAGTGCAATCTGTATGATCTTTACCAGG
>JAAYBH010000288.1 GCA_012718935.1 Clostridiales bacterium | reverse complement strand
CGGGTGTTCCCGGAAAAGCTCCCGATAGCCTTCGGAGTGGGCATCGTACAGAATGCATACGACGAGATCAGCTATATCGAGGTTTCAGAGGCAAAGGATATTCCGGAGCTGGATGCGCGTCTTCAGGTGATCGCAAAGGACAGTATCGCCAGGCTGAAATTCCGCGATGTTGACGTACTCGTCATTGACGAGATCGGAAAGAACATCAGCGGCAACGGCGCCGACCCCAACGTCACGGGACGGAGCAATTCACCCGGATTTGAGGGTATCCTGAATATGAAAAAGATGTTTGTGAGGAATCTCAACAAAGAAACGCACCACAATGGATGCGGGATCAGTCTGGCCGATATGACGACGCGAAGATGCCTCAGCTCCATCGATTTCGAGACAACATGGATTAATGTCGTCACGTCGACGATGCTCAACGGCGGAAAGATACCGATGTATCAGGAAAACGACCGCGATGCTCTGCGCGTCTGCATCAGGACATGCAATGACATCGATTATAAAAATCCCCGCATCATAAGAATCAAAGACACATTGAGCATGGAGTCCATTGAGGTTTCCGAGGCGTATTATGACGAATGCCTGAACAACCCGGAAATCGAGATACTGTCCGAGCCGCACGATATGGAGTTTGACGCCGATGGATTCATTGTGTAGCTCTGGCTGCGCCGCACAAAAAGGGAGGGCTTGCAATGAAAACAGTTAAAGCCATACACCTCGGTGACGATGATACGTGCGCAGTTCTCACGGACTTTGCCGAAGAGGGCGACAGGATAACCTATCATGAGGGCGGCGCCGAGAAAAACATCACCGCCCAGGAGCATGTCCCAATATGGCACAAAATTGCGATTAAAGCGATGAAGGCCGGCGGCAAGGTATATAAATACGGCGCCGTGATCGGTATTGCGCTCAAGGATATTGCTGTGGGTGAACATGTCCACACACACAACGTCCATTCTCCCGGGAAGGGAGGACAGACATGAAGTTTTTAGGGTACAGACGGCCGGACGGCAAGGTGGGCATCAGAAATCATGTCGTCGTCATGCCGGGCGTCGTATGTGCGGATGTCGCCGCTCGTAAGATTGCCTCCGGGGCCGGGGCGGTATACCTGCAGAACCCGCACGGATGCGGCCAGACGCAGTCCGACACGGCGCGGACATTGCACATCCTGTCGGGTCTTTTAGCGAACCCCAATGTGTACGGGGCGCTTATTGTGGGGCTCGGCTGTGAGACCCTTGATGAGACGACGTATTGTACAGCGATAAAAGCAAGGAGCCCGCACAAACGGATCGGATATATCGGAATTCAGGCCTGCGGGGGGCTCGCCAGAACAGTCGAAGAAGGTATTGGGATCGTCAGGAAAATCAAGGATGAGGCGGACAAGTGCCGGCGGGTCGATTGCAGTCTTTCAGAGCTTATTTTGGGACTTGAGTGCGGGGGATCCGACCCGACGTCGGGAATCTCGGCAAATGTCGTGTTGGGCGAGGTGTCCGACAGGCTTGTGAATTCAGGCGGCACAACAGTTATCAGCGAAACCGTCGAGGCCATCGGCGCGGAGGAGATTCTGCGGGCCCGCGGCGCGACTCCGGAAATCGGGCAGGCGATTTATGACTGCATACGAAATAAAGAAAAGGCGTTTGCGGCCATAGGCGAGGATATCCGAGAAAGCAATCCGTCACCCGGAAATATAAGGAGCGGTATCACGACTCTTGAGGAAAAATCACTCGGCTGTATCAACAAGAGTGGTACCCGCCCGTTTACGGCGCTCGTCGGTTATGGCGACCCTGTGGAGACCGCCGGCGTCGTGTTCATGGATACGACGGCCTTTGATGCGGCTTCAACGACGGCAAAAATAGCCGGGGGCTGTCAGGCGGTCGCCTTTACGACAGGCCTTGGCAACCCAATCGGCAGCGCAATAGCCCCGGTTATAAAAATAACCGGGAATAAGGATACCTATAATTTTCTCGATGATTTGATCGACTTTGAATCCAGCGGCACGCTGACGGGCGAAAAGACGGTGTCGCAATCGGCAGACGAATTGATGGACCTGCTGATGCGTGTCTGCTCAGGAGAGCCGGTAAAGGCAGAAATCAACGGGGCCGATGTCATGTCGATCGATCAGTTTAATATGCTGGCGTAGTAAGGGAGGGGACGAATAAACGTCCCCTGTCTTACTTATTTCAGCGGAAGCATAATTTTAAGTGTGAACATACCGCTCTCCGCGCTGAAGAACGCCTGCCCTCCGTAATTATCGGCGATGGCTGAGATGCTGCGCGTTCCATAGCCGTGTCCCTCATGAGACGACCGGGGGAGTCCATTTTTCATCACAATTTTGCCCGTATAAGGGTTTGATATCCTGATGAGCAGCTTATCCTTATGTACCGTGGCCATGACAGACACAGTCCTGCCGTCCGGCCCGGCACAGGCAGCGGCAGCGGCAATCGCATTTTCCAGGCTGTTGGAAAGCAGGGAGCAAAGCTCGGTGTCGCTGACGGGAAGAACAATGGGGAGCTTCACATCTGCTTTCAGAGAGATTTCCGCTTGCCTGGCCTTTGCGGTGAAAGAGGACAGGATCAGATTGACCGTTTCGTTCTCGCAGAAACGAACAGGGGTAATGGCGTCCATATCCTGCTGGGTGGTGCTCAGATATTCCTTGATTTTTTCAATGCTCCCCTCCGCAGCCAAGCTCTGCAGAAATGTGAAGTGGTGGCGCATATCGTGCCGAAAGACGGCGGTGCATTCCTGCAGCTGGCGGAGCGTTGAAAATTCTGTTTTCGCCTGCTGGAGTTGTACGTCCAGCATGTCGCGTTCTCTCTGAGCGCTCGCCTGCTTTTGTGTTTCTGAGTAATAAAGGATGACAAAGACGAAATAGAAAACGGATACTGTCGAGGGCATAAACTGCACCGCCCATTCAGTGCCGCTGTAAAGGATATCGGTGTAGATGGTGGTCACATAGTCGAACATGTAGTAAAAAAGAGGTACCGCCCCCAAAAGAACGCGGGACTTAACGGATTTCTCCATGAGCTCCCGGACGGACCCGGCCACATATCTTTTAAGGAAATAATAGGCCAGAAACACGGCCACAATATAAAAAATGTGATCCGTGAGCCTGCTGTCAAAGACGGCGCCCGCAAGGAAACCGATCCAGCGCGGAGCCTGGCAGCACAGGTAACCGGAGAGCACGCTGGCAGCGGAGGTGAGCCACGGGCGCTTAAAATAAAGAGGTAATAAGAGTATCATCGGCACATGGATGATCAGCGGATACAGTTTTGACGTCAGCTCTATGCCAAAAAACCACCAGCAGACGGACTGAACTAAAAGGAGAATGACGCAGATGAAGCCAACAACAATATTGTTTTTTCGCGTACGCTCGACGCCAGCGAAGAGGACTGAAACCGCCACGCCAAAGAGGAGAGAAAATCCAAATCGTATGAGCCCTATAACAGTTTCAACAGTTGCTATCATTCAAAACCGCCTCCGATGTCCTGCGCCAGCTTATCCGTTTCCGAGAACAAATACTGCGTATAGGCTGTCCTTACCTGAGAATAGGCTGTTCTGGACACCGGCACACACCGCCCCGAGGCGGTGACAAGCTCTCCCTGGCGCAGTTCCTGCACCCACTGCAGATTTACGAGATAGGAGCGGTGGACCTTAATGAAACCGGGCCTTTTCAACAGCGCCTGTTCAAATTCGGAGAGGCTGCCGGGGACCTCCCGCGTGCTGCCGTCCGTCAGATAAAAATAGAGCTTCTTTGCGCTTATCTCTATACATTCGATTTTGCTATATGGCAGGCTGAACACGCTGGACTGCGTTTTGATCCGCAGCGCGTCCTCCGGTTTTTTAAACTCGTCCAGCAGCCTGTCCAGTATTGGAAACAGCTTTTCCTCAGAGGCGGGCTTTAATAGATAGTAATGCGCCCGCACGCTGTAGCTCTCCACCGCGTATTCCGGCGAGGAGGTCAGAAACACGATCTCCGTCCGGCTGTTGTGCTCCCGGATTTCGCGGGCCGCCTGCACGCCGTTGACGCCCGGCATCAGCACGTCCAGAAGCAGGACGTCATAATCGGTTTTTTCCAGGGAAGCCAAAAGCTCCGTGGCGCTCTGAAAGCTCGCATAAGAAAGCTCCGCCTTCCTGTCGTGCCGATACGATTCCAGAAGGGAAGCAATCTGCAACAGATCCCGATTATCATCGTCACAAATAGCAATTTTCAGCCGCTCCGCCTCCTCTCTTAATAAACATATCGATATTTTTTTATAGTTCTTGACTTTCTTTAACCGAACTAATTACCGTTGAGGCCGAAATCCACTACAGTTCAGGCCAAAAACGGTTTTTAGGCGGTTTTTTTGTTATCCTGTCGTTAAATGCAACAGGGGAGGTGTGACACTGCGTGCCCACTCTAATAGCATACTTTATAGCGGGAATCTGCGTGGCGGGATTCGTGGCCATCTGGTTTACAACCGCCTATAAGGAACTGTCGGCGAAGCGAAACAGCCTGTCCGATCTTGAGGAGCAGATGCGTCTGCATGAAGAATTGTCCTCCCAGGCGCGGGATGGCCCCAACGCGGGGGCGGCCGCCGGAATGCTGGAAATAAGCCGAATGCTCTGCCGTGAAGCGACCAAGAGCTATAACCGCGTCCTGCGCAAGCCCGCGAACCGCCTCCCGGCACTGCTGATGGGTTTTCGGGTAGCGTACGAGATGGGATGCCCCCCGGAAGTGCTGGCCTTGGGCCGCAGATCGCATCGGTGTAATTAACAACCACCTGGCCCTGTGGTTTTAATTCATATTGAGCAAGATGAAGGAGAATTGGTTATGAAAATCAAAAAATGGTTGGTTGCAGTTTGCGCAGTTGTTATAGTATTCACTCTGGCGGCTTGCGGCAGCGGTGAAAAAGCAGGAACTGATCCTGTTCAGAAGACTCCGGAAACATCCGCAGCATCTGACACTCAGGCTTCACCGGCAGCATCCGCCGCTTCTGATGGGCAGGCGGCAGATGAGCAGGCCCTGGCGGACGCGGATTATGAGCAGCTCGCTCAACTCATGACGGCTACCGTGGCGCATGAAGATATGATCACACAGATGGGCACTTTACGTGAGCAAGTGGTAAACGGGGAAGCGACGGAAGCTGATCTTCTGGACGCCTATAAGCAGCTGTCGGATGATTCGCTGCTCCTGCTCAGCTCAGTCCAGGGCACGGAGTGGCAGACAGAGCAGTATACGGAACACGTCACGCTGCTGACCGCCGCTGTCCAGGCGCTCGCGGAAAGCGAGCTCGCCGGCTACGAAGCCAGCGCCGAGAACGATGAGTCGAAGCTGGAAGGCATCGCAGCGCTCACAGAGACATATCAAGAAAATATGGACGCCCTCTTCGATCTCCTGGGTGTGTAGTAACTGGAGAAGGAGCAGGCGGACAGGGCTTTAATCGTCTGCCTGTTCCTTTCTTTGTATTAACCTGACCTTTAATTATGTTATGTGCCGACGGCATTTCGGCGCGGATTGGATATTGTTCATGAAAAAAATATTTTCTTCTCTACTGGCTCTTTGTATGCTTCTTTCTCTTGCGGCCTGCGGCGGCGGTGAGGTCACCGCTCCGCCGCCGGAGCAGCCGGCGGCATCAGAAGCCGCGGCATCACAAGCTGCGGCTGAGGCCGACTGGGCTGTCTACTGGTACCTCTGCGGCAGCGATCTGGAGACAAACGGCGGCTTCGCCTCCGGCGATTTTGCGGAGCTGCTGGAGGTCACACTGCCCGATAACGTGAAGGTCGTCATTGAGACGGGCGGTTCTTCAGCCTGGCATAACGACTTTGTGGACCCGTCGAAGCTCCAGCGGTTCGTTTACGAAAGCGAAGGCTTGAAGCTGGTGGACGAGCAGCCCTCCG
>JAAYBH010000287.1 GCA_012718935.1 Clostridiales bacterium | reverse complement strand
TCGCTGCCGGAAGCCATCGCGATACTGCAGTCGGCGTCCTTGAGGGCCAGAACGTCGTTGACGCCGTCGCCCGTCATGGCGACAGTATGGCCGGCGGCCTTGAAGGCGCGGATGAGCTTTCTCTTCTGGTCCGGCGTCACGCGGCCGAAAACCGTGTATTCCTTGATGGCGCTTTTGAACTTGCGCTCCGTGGTGAGCAGCGACGCGTCGATGAACTTGTCGGCGTTTTCGATACCGGCCTCCTGCGCCACCCGGGAAACGGTGAGCGGGTTGTCGCCCGATATGACCTTAATGGAGACGCCCTGTTCGCGGAAGAACCGGAAGGTGGCCGGAGCCTCCGGTCGGATGCTGTTGGTCAGGACGATCAGAGCGATGGGCGCCACGGCGGCGCTGACACTCTTGTCTGTCAGCGAACCCGCGTACCCCGACAGCAGCAGGACGCGGCAGCCCTGGGAGGAGAACCCTTCGATCACATCCTTATATTGCGGGTATGCGCTCAGAAGTATCTTTTCCGGAGCACCGAGAAGATATGTTCCGCCCTGGGAAAAAGTAACGCCGCCGTATTTTGAGGAGGAGGAAAAGGGCAAGATTTGTACAGCCCGGCGTTTCGGTTTCTCGGCAAAAAAGCCTTTCAGTGCGGCCATGGTCTCGTTATCCGTTCCCATGCTCGCCGCGTAATCCGACATCAGAGACGCGACCTCACCCGCGGGGTATTGGTCAGGACAGAGCGGCCAGACCTCCCTGACCGACATTTTGTTTTCCGTGATTGTGCCTGTTTTGTCGACGCACAGCACGTCGACGCGGGCCAGAGTCTCAATACAGCCCATATCGTGGACAAGGGTTTTCTTCTGCGCAAGGCGCATCACGCTGACGGTGAGGGCGACTGAGACAAGAAGATACAGTCCTTCCGGTATCATACCGATCAGAGCCGCGACAGTGGATACAACGCTGTCCGTGATGGTCATGTGCAGGATCCGCGTCTGCTGGAAGTACATGATCAGCCCGAAGGGGACGATGATAAAGCCGATGATCTGGACAAGCCGCGTCAGTGCGCGCATCATCTCTGAGCGTTTCTTCTTTGTGCTTTTTTTCGCCTCCACCGTCAGCCTGGAGACGAAGGAGTCACATCCGACCTTGTCCAGCCGCGCCCGGCATTCGCCGGACACTACAAAGCTGCCCGACAGGAGCGTGGCGCCGGCCGTCTTGATAATCTCGTCCGCCTCGCCGGTGACAAGCGCCTCGTTGACGCGGCATTCGCCTGTCAGAACGATGGCGTCGGCATAGATCTGATTGCCCGCTTCGAAAATGACAATATCGTCAAGAACGGCATTTTCCGCCGGTATCGTCAGAAGCTCCCCGTCCCTGACGACCGCCGCGTGGGGTGCGACGACAAATTTCAGCTTGCTGAGCGTTTTTTTCGCGCGCAGCTCCTGGATGATGCCGATGGCCGTGTTGACGACGATCACACCCATAAAGGTGAGGTTTCGATACGATTCGACAAGGATGATCAGGAAGGCGAGTATAAAAAATACAAGATTGAAGTATGTAAGAATGTTGTCCTTAAAAATTTGTCCCGTCGTTTTCTCCGGCGATGCGGGGCTGATGTTGGCGTATCCGTTTTCAAGGCGATCCCGTGCCTGGGCTGCCGTCAGTCCCTGCTCGGGGAGCGCTTCGATTCGCGGGAGTATTTTATTCAGCGTGACTGTTTCGGTTTTTCTGCCGAGCTGCACGATATTCTCCGCCCCTTACCCATTTGCTATGATTGTCGACATATATTGACGGTATTATAACACATATACCCGGGTTTCTGCGTAAAAACTTTAACTTTTTTTATTTATCCGTGATGCGGACAATCTCATAGTGCTCCCTTGCTTTTTATTCGTATTTATGGCAAGATGGACACACTAAAAATAAGACAGACGGTATTTGGTGTCGGATGAAAAGCTCAAAAAACGAATTGTTTCATATGCTGGCTGGTTTTGCCAAAGGATCAAAGCGGTATTTCTTTATTGCCGTCTTGGGGACACTGTTCTCAATTTTGTTCTCCTTTCTGATGCCGCAGGTCGTCGGATTTACCGTCGATTCCGTCATAGGCACAAAAGGCATCGCGCTGCCCGCGTTTTTATCGGGACTTCTCGAAAAAATCGGCGGGCGTGATTTCCTGCGCGCAAATTTTATTTTATGCGCCGCGGGCGTCGTGCTCTGCGCCGTTATGGCCGGTATATTCAATTTTGTCTCCCGGATGAGCACGGCAAAAGGGACGGAGCGTTTTGTGAAAAAGCTCCGGGATACGCTCTTTGCGCACACCCAGTACCTGCCGTTTTCCTGGCATACGGAAAATCAGACGGGCGACATCATCCAGCGCTGCACCTATGATGTGGACACCGCCCAGCGGTTCGTCTCCCATCAGCTTATCGAGGTTGTCCGGACAGTCATCCTGGTGGCGGTAGCCCTTGTCTTCATGTTTTCCATGAACGTCACGCTGGCCCTCATCGCTCTGGCCTTCATTCCGCTGATCCTCGGGTATTCCAGAGGGTTTTTCATGAGAATTGCCCATAAGTTCAGGGAAGCCGATGAAGCGGAGGGTGAACTCCTGGTGCATGTTCAGGAAAACCTGACGGGCGTGCGCGTCGTCCGCGCTTTTGGGCGCGAACGCTACGAAACGGATCGTTTTGACGAAAAGAATGAAAAATACATCGGCAAATGGCTGTCGCTGGGGAACACGCTGGGCATTTTCTGGGGCGTCGGCGACATCGTGTCGTCCGGCGAGCTGCTGATCATGGTGACGGTCGGCTCTGTCCTGGCCGCCTCCGGGAGGCTTTCGCTGGGAGAATTTCTGGTCTTTATCAGCTACACGCTCACAATGGCGTGGCCGGTCCGCCAGCTGGGGCGCATCCTGTCCGAATGGAGCAAAACGGGCGTCTCACTCAAGCGCATCAAGGAAATACTGGATGCGCCCATCGAGGAGGAGGAGCCGGCAGCGCAAAAACCGCCGCTGGACAGGGACATCGTGTTCAGCAATGTCAGCTTCTCATACGGCGCACAGAATGCGCATCATGCGCAGCCTGTGCTGTCGGAGCTGAGCTTCACGGTGAAAAGCGGCGCCACCTTCGGCATCCTGGGCACGACGGGCTCCGGCAAATCGACGATCACGTATCTGCTCAACAGGCTGTATGACCTGCCCGAAGGCTGCGGCAGCATCTCCATCGGCGGCGTCGACATCCGCGATATCGACCGGCATTACCTGCGCCGGGGCGTCG
>JAAYBH010000286.1 GCA_012718935.1 Clostridiales bacterium | reverse complement strand
GCCAACATCCTCGATGTGCAGGTCATCGGCACGGGCAGCGTCCTGCGCACGGCGGTCATTTTCTTTTACATCTCCAACGAGGGCGTGAGCCTTACGGAGAACGCTGCGCACCTGGGACTTCCAATCCCCGAAAAGCTGAAGGCGGTGCTGGAGCAGCTCCATGACCGCGAAACCGATGGAAAGGACGGTGACGAGTAATGGCTTACACGAACAGCCCTATGGTGGCTTACACCAAACTCAGCCCGAATCATTCCGGGCAGCGGACGCATTCCATCGACCGCATCACTCCCCACTGTGTCGTGGGACAGTGTACCGCAGAGGGGCTTGGCGAGTGGTTTGAAAAAACTTCCACGAAAGCGTCCAGCAATTACAGCATTGATAAGGACGGCCGCGTCGGGATGTATGTTGAGGAGAAGAACCGCTCCTGGTGTTCTTCCTCAAGCGCGAACGACCAGAGGGCAATCACCATCGAGTGCGCGTCCGATACCACAGAGCCGTATGCGTTCCGCGACATCGTTTATCAGACGCTTATCAAGCTGTGCGTGGACATCTGCCAGCGAAACGGCAAGGACAAGCTGCTGTGGTTCGGCGATAAGGACAAGACGCTTAACTATGAGCCGAAGTCCGGCGAGATGATCCTGACCGTTCATCGGTGGTTTGCCAACAAGTCCTGCCCCGGAAACTGGATGTATGCCAGGATGGGCGATCTGGCGGAAAAGGTCACGGCACAGCTTGGCGGTTCAGCTGATACTCCTACTGTAACCACGCAGCTTTACCGTGTCCGCAAGACCTGGTCTGACAGCAAGTCGCAGAAAGGCGCATACAAGATCCTCTCCAACGCCAAAAAGTGCGCTGATGCCAATCCGGGATATAGTGTGTTTGATGTAAACGGTGTAAACATCTATACATCGAAAACAATAGCCGCAGAGGTTCCGTTCCTCGTAAAGGTCAGCATCTCCGACCTCAATATCCGAAAAGGACCGGGAACAGACTACGCCAAGACCGGTAAGTTTACCGGAAAAGGGGTACTCACCATCGTTGAGGTGAAGTCCGGCAAGGGCTCCACAGCGGGCTGGGGACGCTTGAAGAGCGGCGCAGGTTGGATCTCGCTTGACTACGCAGCCAAAATTAAATAACTTAACCTGCTGAATGCCCATCGAGCCATGACGGTTCGGTGGGCGTATTTTTTCGGCCAAAACGGGCTACCTTGTCCAGATGGGTCATTGAGGGAAACCCTCGGAACGGAGGAGCCACAATGACAAATCAGCAAAAAGAACAGATTACCGCCCTACGCTCACAGGGATATGGATACGCCACCATCGCCAAGGCGGTGGGACTGAAGAAAGATACCGTTGTCGCATTCTGCCGGAAGATGGGGCTGACCGGCACAAAGGCTGCGGATAACAGCCGCATTGAACTGGACGCCGGATTCTGCCCACAGTGCGGCGCTTTGCTTACGCAGACTCCCGGAAGAAAGCGAGTCAAGTTCTGCTCGGATAACTGCCGTACTGCCTGGTGGAATGCGCACCCGGAAAAGGTCAACCGCAGAGCCATATACCACTTCACCTGCGCTCACTGCGGAAAGCCCTTCACTGCCTACGGCAACGCAAAAAGAAAATACTGCTCTCACGCCTGCTATATCGCAGACCGCTACAAAGGCGGTGACGGGCATGAGTGAGGACAAATTCCGCTCTGAAATGAGCTACCTTGCCGCCCTCTCCATCGCAAAGAATCTCCGGAAAAAGGGGCTTCTGAGCGAGGAGGAATATGCCGTAATTGATACAAATCTGAGGGCTGAGTTCTCGCCATCTTTGGGTACATTATTATCGGAAAATGACTTGATATAATCGGCTTTCAGAGTGATATATAGTGTCGGAAAGGAGTGATTTCATGCGGATTGTAAATAAAATCGAAGCGAAAACACCGCAGATACCGCGCCGCAAAAGGGTCGCTGCCTACGCAAGAGTCTCAATGGAGTCCGAGCGGCTGCAGCACTCCCTTTCGGCACAGGTCAGCTTTTACAGCAGTTTGATTCAGAGCAATCCCGCCTGGGAATATGTGGGCGTATATGCCGATAACGGAATAACCGGCACCAAAACCGAAGCCCGTGAAGAGTTCAATCGGATGATTGCCGACTGCGAAGCCGGAAAAATCGACATTGTTCTGACAAAGAGCATTTCCCGTTTCGCGCGCAATACCGTTGACCTGTTGAATACGGTGCGCAGGCTCAAGGAGCTGGGCGTTTCCGTCCAGTTTGAAAAGGAGCGCATCGACTCCCTCACCGAGGACGGCGAGTTGATGCTGACCCTCTTAGCATCCTTTGCTCAGGAAGAAATACGCAGCCTGTCGGACAACGTCAAATGGGGTACCCGGAAACGATTTGAAAAAGGTATCCCCAACGGCCGCTTTCAAATCTATGGGTACCGCTGGGAGGGCGATCATCTGGTCATCCATGAGGAGGAGGCAAAAATCGTTCGGCTCATCTACGACAATTACATGAACGGTTTGTCGGCGGAGACCACAGAAAAGCAGCTTGCCGAGATGGGTGTAAAATCCTATAAGGGACAGCATTTCGGTAACACTTCCATACGGCAGATCCTCGGAAATATCACTTATACGGGCAACCTTCTGTTCCAGAAG
>JAAYBH010000285.1 GCA_012718935.1 Clostridiales bacterium | reverse complement strand
CATAACCTCCTAAATAGTCGCCTCTTTAACTTGTTCAAAAGCGCAATAGAACCCGTTATTTGGCGTAACTACATTATAGTTTTAACATGCAATATTGTCAAGATTACGCATACAGTAAATTATTTTTTTGTTAGAAAATTAAAGAATAGCAAAATTTTCTGTAAAAAAACGTGCCGGTTATCCTAGGTAACAAGACAATATATGATTCCGTAGATAACCGAAGCCGAGATGCCGAAAACTATGACAGGCCCGGCAATGACGAACATTTTAGCGCTCATTCCCGTTATAATCCCCTCGCTTTTGAATTCAAGCGCAGGGGCAGCAACGGAGTTGGCAAAGCCTGTGATCGGCACCAGTGTTCCCGCACCGGCGAACCGTGCCATATTATCATATACTTTCAAACCGGTGAGAAGCGCCCCGAGGAAAACAAGCGTGACGGAAGTCGCCGTACCGGCGCTTTCCACGGGAAGGATGCTGCTGTAACCGTTTAATATCAACTCGCCGATACAGCAGATCACACCCCCCGATAGAAAGGCCTTGAGCATATTTGTCAAGAGAGGCGATTTCGGGGATTTCCGCTCGATATATTTACCATACTCTTTTTTTGTCATCTTCATAGAATAACATCACCCGTGTTATAATTTCCCGACCGGTTGCGTTTATTCAAACCCATCATGAAACAAAACACGACGGCGACAAAAAGAGCACCTCGTCGGTGCTCTTTGCGATACTAAGACATAACTGGGAAAATCAACCCGCTATTACACCAGTTCGACAACGGCCATTTCGGCGGCATCACCGCGGCGTGTGCCGATACGGGTGATCCGTGTATAGCCGCCGTCGCGCTCAGCGTAACGGGCAGACAAATCCTTGAAGGTTTTCGTCACCACGTCCTCCCGGGTGATAAAGGACATCGCCTGTCGTCTTGATGCCAATGTATTCTTTTTCCCGAGACTGATCATTTTTTCAGCAAGCGGCGCTATCTCCTTTGCCCTGGCCAGTGTCGTCTCCATTTTCCCCTTGTCAAGGAAATCAGTGACCTGCTGGCGGAGCATCGCAATGCGCTGATCTGTCGGTTTCCCGAGTTTACGTATTCCAGGCATTTCGTTTGCCTCCTTTGTTCATTGATATGAAATCAGCTGTTGTCATCGCTTTGCAATGCAAGTCCCATCATCGCAAGCTTATGCACAACCTCCTCAAGGGATTTACGACCGAGGTTCCGGACCTTGATCATCTCATCCTCGGTCTTGGAGATCAGATCCTCGACGGTATTGATGTTGGCGCGTTTCAGGCAGTTGAAGCTGCGTACGGAGAGGTCAAGCTCTTCAATTGTCATCTCCAGCACCTTGTCTCTCTGTGTTTCGGCCTTCTCGACGACGGTGGATTTGCTGCTGATCGTCTCCGAGAGATCCGTGAACAGGGCGAAGTGGTCACAGAGAATTTTCGCGCCAAGGGAGACGGCATCTCTGGCCGATATCGTTTTGTCCGTCCAGACTTCCAGCGTCAGCTTGTCAAAGTCCGTCATGTTGCCGACACGTGTATTTTCAACGGTATAGTTGACTTTCTGGACCGGCGTATAGATCGAGTCGATCGGGATGACGCCGATAATCGGCTGCTGCAGCTTGTTCCGCTCGGCCGAAACGTAGCCTCTTCCGTGGCCCAGCGTCATTTCGATACTCAGTGAAGCATCGGCGCTCAGTGTTGCGATGTGAAGATCGGGATTCAATATCTCCACTTCGCCGTCAGGCTTGATATCCCCGGCAGTAACGTCTCCCTCGCCGGCCGCTTCGATATAGATCGTCTTTGTCCGTTGGCTGTGAAGCCGTGCAATGAGTCCTTTAATATTTAAAATGATTTCCGTAACATCTTCTTTTACTCCCGGTATCGTTGAAAACTCGTGCTGTATTCCGGCAATCTTCACAGTTGTGACCGCAGTACCGGGGAGAGAGGACAAAAGTATCCGGCGAAGGGAGTTTCCTAAGGTCGTGCCATAACCGCGCTCCAGTGGTTCAACGACATACTTCCCATAAGAATCGTCACCTGGCGTTTCGATGCATTCAATACGCGGTCTCTCTATTTCTACCATATATACCCTCCTTCAATATTCGGCGCAGTACAGCGCCTCGTGTATCAGCTATCCAATATGAGGGCTTGTTTATTACTTCGAGTAAAGCTCGACGATCAGCTGTTCGGTAATCGGGAGGTCAATATCGTCCCTGGAGGGGGCGGCCACGACCTTAGCCGACAGTGACGCGGCGTTGTAATCAAGCCATTTTGGCGGCTGTCTGAAGGAATTTGCTTCGATCACAGACTTGAATTTATCAAGGGAGCGGCTTGATTCCTTGAGCGAAATATCCATCCCGGGCTTAACGAGAAATGACGGGATGTTGACTTTTCTGCCGTTCACGGTGAAATGCCCGTGCAGGACAAGCTGCCGTGCCTCGGCGCGGCTCATAGCGAAACCGAGTCTGTAAATTGTATTGTCAAGGCGTCTTTCGAGAAGAGACAGGAGATTTTCACCTGTTTTGCCCTTCATCTTGCTGGCCATTTCAAAGTAGCCTCTGAACTGGCTTTCAAGAACACCGTAGTATCTTTTTGCTTTTTGCTTTTCACGAAGCTGCGAGCCGTATTCGGACGCTTTCGTTCTGCCCTGTCCATGCTGGCCGGGCGCATATGTCCGGCGATCGACGGCGCATTTCTCCGTGTAGCATCTGTCGCCCTTTAAAAAGAGCTTCTGGCCTTCTCTGCGGCATAAACGGCAGACGGCATCGGTATATCTAGCCACTGTATACTACCTCCTTAAACTCTGCGTCTTTTCGGCGGGCGGCAGCCGTTGTGCGGGATCGGGGTCACGTCCTTGATCATCGTAACCTCGAGTCCGGCTGACTGCAGCGCGCGGATTGCCGCTTCACGGCCCGAGCCGGGGCCTTTGACAAAGACCTCAACGGTCTTCAGTCCATGCTCCATCGCCGCTTTTGCGGCTGTTTCGGCGGCTGTCTGCGCAGCGAAAGGCGTTGACTTCCTGCTCCCGCGGAAGCCCATTCCGCCGGACGAAGCCCAGGACAGGGCATTTCCGCCGGTATCCGTAATGGTGACCATTGTATTGTTGAAGGATGAACGGATATGAACCGCGCCCTTCTCAATGTTCTTACGCTCACGGCGTCTTTTAATAACCTTCTTGCCCTTTGCGGGTGCTGCCATTTGCGTTCCCTCCCTTACTTCTTCTTATTGGCCATTGTGCGCTTCGGCCCCTTGCGGGTGCGCGCATTGGTCTTGCTTCTCTGACCGCGGACGGGGAGGCCTCTTCTGTGACGCATGCCGCGATAACAGCCGATCTCAGTCAGACGTTTAATGTCAAGAGCAACAGTGCGCCGAAGATCGCCTTCGACCATATAGTGTTTATCAATCGCCTCACGGAGCGCGGCTTCTTCCACCTCGGTGAGATTCTTGACTCTTGTGTCGGGATTGATACCGGTTGCCTCAAGAATCTTCTTGGCGCTCGTCCTGCCAATGCCGAAGACATATGTCAGACCGATTTCGATTCTCTTATCCTTGGGCAGGTCAACGCCGGAAATTCGTGCCATACTTTCTTAATCATTCCTTTCATTTAAATGAGGAATCAGAGCTAGCCCTGTCTCTGCTTATGCCTGGGGTTTTCGCAGATTACCATAACCTTACCCTTGCGCTTGATGATTTTGCATTTCTCACACATGGGCTTAACGGACGGTCTTACTTTCATATGAATCATCCATTTCTCCGATGATTTTTGTTCTTTATCGGGCGCCTACCATTTCTCACCGGTGAAATGATAAGGCATGTCATTTCTTAAGCTTTGGATTTGCATAGGAGAAGCTATTTGCTCCTCAGGAGAAGTTTTCTGCTTCTCCCGTCGAAGCTATTTGCT
>JAAYBH010000284.1 GCA_012718935.1 Clostridiales bacterium | reverse complement strand
GAGCAGGATGTTTTTCGGCGGGTTTTCAAGGCAGCTGAGAAAGCCCTTGAAATCGACGCCGTGACAGACGATATGCTTATCGGAGGTGTATGAATGCAAATAGAGCAGGTTTCTTTTCGGCATGAGCATTGTCCTCGCTTCTGTAAAAGACTGTATTATTTTTCTACTTGATGCTTTTATAAAACTCCAGCGTTTTGAAGCTCCTGTCAAGCTGCGCTGCTAGATACCCTTCCGAGGCGCGGGTGAGGCGGCCCAGTGCGTCGTCCGGGAGCTTGAAGGAGAAGATTTTTTTCGCATCGCAGGCGATCAGATAACGCAGCGCTTCCAGCGAACTCCCGCATAGCGGCGCAGTCTCGTTCCCGCCGTCGGAACGGCAGCCCCGGCAGCGGATGATGCCGCCTGCCAGGTCGAGCCGCGGCTCGTCTGGCTGTGTTTTTCCGCAGACAGCGCAGCCCGTCAGGAGCGGCTCGAAGCCCGCAAGGCACATGAGGCGCGTCTCAAAGGCCGTTTTGACCAACAGGGGATTTTTCTCGTTCCGGCTGAGGGTGTAGAGGGCGTTGAGCCCCAGGGACAGCACCTCGGGGTTCGGACTGTCCTCGTCGGATACCGCCTCCAGCAGCTCCATGAAATAGGAGCCCAGCGCCAGAAGCACCAGTTCCCCACTGAGGCCGGAGAACAATTCGATGGTCTGCGCCTCCGTCATCGTCCAGCGTTCGCGGCTGTGATACAGCGTCATGTGGGAATATGCAAACAGCTGGGAAGCGGCGGCGAGACGGCTCCCCCGGCGCAGCGCGCCCCGCGCCGAGACGGTGAGCTTCCCCTCCGCCGAGGTCAGAATGGTCAGTATTCGGCTGGAGTCCTTGTAGTCGGTCACGCGCAGGACGAGCCCGGTAGTGTTTATGTACATTGTCGCGTTTCATCCTGTCATTGCTTTTGCAGCGCGGCGGGGGCAAGCCCCCGCCCTACGCTTTCATCGTTTGTATACTGCCCGAATCGACGTTCCCTTTTGACGATGTTATACCATCTGATTCGCGGTATAAAAGATAATAACCAATATCACCGGTTTCGGTGAACAGCTCCCATAAATACTCTGAAAACATATTCATCCCTCCGATAAATTTAGTTTTTTCTATCGGGGACATAATATCAGCGGTAATTTTTGAAAGCCATCGAAAAATGAAGGTTCAATTTGTATAGCCGAAATTTTTGATGGCTGTCTGGCTGTCGCGCCAGTTTTCCTTGACCTTCACCCAGGTCTGGAGAAACACTTTTGTTCCCATGAAGCGCTCGATATCCGCCCGGGCCAGCTGGCCGATTTTTTTCAGCATATCCCCGTTTTTTCCGATAATCATGCCTTTATGGCTCTGCTTCTCGCAATAAATCGTCACATCCAGATCGATGATACCGTCGTCCCGCTCGGAGAATTTCGTCACCTCCACGGCCGTGCCGTGGGGCACCTCGCGGTCGAGGCAGATGAGGAGCTTTTCCCGCACGATCTCGGCCACAAGCTGCTTTTCCGGCTGATCGGTCACCATGCTGTCGGGGAATAGCTGCGGCCCCTCGGACGCGAATTTTTCAAACTCCTTCAGCAGGTCGCCGATGCCGTCGCCCTTTTTGGCCGAGATCGGCACGATGGCCGCGAATTCAAAGGCTCCCGCATACAGGGTGATGATTCGGAGCAGTTCTTCCTTTTTTACCGTATCGATTTTATTGATGACAAGAATTGCCGGCACGCCGCTGCTTTTGATCTGCTCAATTAAAAGCTGCTCCTGTGTGCCGATATTGTCCAGCGGCTCCACCACAAGAGCCACGGCGTCCACATCGGCGATGCTCTCCCTCACCACACTGACCATATATTCCCCAAGCCGCGTCCGCGCCTTGTGAAATCCCGGCGTGTCCAGCAGCACAAGCTGCGTGTCCCCCCGGTTCAGGACGGCGAATATGCGGTTGCGGGTTGTCTGGGGCTTCGGCGTCACAATGGTCACCTTTTCACCCGTCAGAGTGTTCACCAACGTCGATTTACCGACGTTCGGACGTCCTGCTATCGTGATCATGGCTGATTTTGTTATCATTCCCGTATCTCCTGAACACTAAAAATACTGCCAGGGGCAGTGATATGAAAATAAGTATTGATAAAACGACATGGTCTTTCACAAAAGAGACTACTCTCGTCAGCTTCTCGTTATTAAAAAAGATGATCCCGCCGATAACGGCGCTCGTCATTGCGGACATCAAAACGGCAGCCGCCGTGAAATCCTTCACCATGCCGATCCCTGTACTCCAGCCCGGGTGCAGCGTGTCGCACAGCTTTTCCAGCGCTGTGTTAAACAGCTCCGCGCCTGTGACGGCGCCGATACAGATCAACACAAGCGCCCATTCGTTTGCCGTGAGCCCCGCGAGGGCCGAGGCGAGCAGCACATAAAACGATGCCGCCAGATGAATCCTGAAGTTGCGCTCCGTCCTGACGCACGCCAGCACGCCCCTGAATGCAAACAAAAAGCTCCGTCTCATTCCGCCAACCCCAGGGTCTGAAGAACTGCTTCTTCCCGCATGCGCATCCGGAGCTTCTCCTCACCCTCGTCCAGATGGTCATAACCCAGCAGGTGCAGCACCGAATGGACGGCAAGGTATGCCATTTCCCTGTCGGCGCTCTGGCCGTATTCTTCGGCTTGCACCGCAACGCGCTCGGCCGACAGGACGATATCGCCAAGGGGCAGGCGCCCCGTTTCCGGATTTACTTCCGACAGGTCGGGGCTAAATTCTCCCGGGGTCAGCGCCTGCATCGGGAAAGAGAGTACATCTGTCGGCGCATCCATATTCCTGTAATCCCTGTTGAGCGCCCGGATGCCCACGTCGTCTGTGATGAGGACGCTGATCTCGCAGGGTTTGTCCACGCCCTCGGTATGCAGGGCCGTCCTGATACAGCGGCGCAGGAGGGCAATGTCGAGCTTTCTGCCAATAAAGGGCAGCGTGCTCCGGATGTCGATTTTATGCCTTCTCATTTGCTTTTCTCCTGCGCTTTGGCACTGAAGCGCTTTGCGTGGCGGCTGGTTCCGTCTTGTTTTTTTCAAAACGCTCATACGCGCTGATGATCCTCTGGACTAGGACATGCCGCACCACGTCCGCCCCCGTCAGGCGGCACTGCGCTACGTCCTCCACACCCTCGAGCACCCGCATGGCCTCCTTGAGGCCGCTTGTCTTTTCGGCGGGCAGGTCGATCTGCGTGATATCGCCTGTGATGACGATTTTTGAGCCGAAACCCAGACGCGTCAGAAACATTTTCATCTGCTCCCTGGAGGTGTTCTGCGCCTCGTCCAGTATAATAAACGAATCGTCCAGCGTCCGCCCGCGCATGTACGCCAGCGGCGCCACCTCAATGTTGCCGCGCTCGAGATATTTCTGGTATGTCTCGGCGCCCAGCATTTCAAAAAGCGCGTCGTACAGGGGGCGCAGGTAGGGGTCGACCTTGCTCTGCAGGTCGCCCGGCAGAAAGCCCAGCCGCTCCCCCGCTTCTACAGCGGGACGCGTCAGGATGATCCTGTTGACAGACTTGTCCCTGAACGCGGCGACGGCGGCGGCGACGGCCAGATAGGTCTTCCCGGTACCGGCCGGCCCGATGCCCAACGTGACCGTGTTTTTGTTGATCGCATCGACGTATTTTTTCTGCCCCAGCGTTTTGGCCTTGACAGGCTTGCCCTTTGCCGTAATACAGATGACATCGCGGGCCAGCTCGCCGATCTTGTCGTCCTGTCCTTCCCTGACGAGCCCGATGATATACCGCACATTCCTGGCGTCGATGCTCTCTCCCTTGGCGGCCAGCGTCAGAAGCCCGTTGATCGCCCGTTCGGCGTACATAATATTCTCATCGTCTCCGCTCATGCTCAGTTCCGAATTTCTGTCCGTGATCCGGACGTCGAGCTCGTTCTCTATGAGGCGCAGGTTCTCGTCAAAGGAGCCGAATACGCTGATGATATGCTCGAGCCTGTCAACGCTCATAGTTTTTTCCGCCATTTTCAGTTCTCCGTTTCGTTTGTATTGTCCCGAGCCTTGCTCAGGGCGAAGTGTTCTCCGGTGGCGGTAGGGCGGCCTGCTGCAATTCTTCCGGTGTAAAAGGGCGTTCCGCTGCGATCTGCTCAAGACATTCCGCCCTGAGCGTCACCTTCAGCACGCCGCCCTCGAGTGACGTCTCAAACGCCGTACTGATAATCTCTCCGTCGCCGATCTGCTTTTTCAACCGCTCCATCAGGCGTTTCTGCAGCAGCTCCTGCGCCGCAAGAATGCTGAGCCTCGTATCGTGCGCCGTATACTCGGCATATTTTTCTTTCACGATGATGACAGGCAACACATTTCCCGTGGGCAGCACCAGTAAATTTTCTTTTGTAATTTTATCATAGTTCTGAAACGAAATTCCACCATTAAAATAGAAATTTATCCTGATTCCGGCAAGAATGAGCGCTGTTTTTGTCTTTGTCTCGCCTGTATATTCCTTTTTCTGCGTCTCCAGCACCGTCTGGGCGGGTATTTCATACCAAGTCCTGGCCTGGACCTCCGCCATGGCGTGGACCGTCCGTTTGCCGGATGCGATCGAGTCCATCATACCCGATACGATGATGTCGCCGGCCTGGACCGTTTCGCCCTCCGTAAACACGCGGGCGCCCTCCAAAACACTCATCTTCGCTATTATACCCGATTTCAGGGCATACACCATCGTCGGTGCGTTCTCATCCACAATTACAGGCTTTGGAATGCGTTCCCGCACGAGAATATCGGCATGACTGCCGCTGATATTGACGGCAATCCAGGAGAGCTCCGGGATTTTCAGCAGCATGTCGTTGGAAATCGCCTCTGATTTGATTGCCAGGCCGAATGAGCCGAGCCCGACACCCAACTCCTCCAGCGCTTCAAGGATCTCCTGGGACGACACCGTTTCGTTCCCGTATACGTCCAGCTCCCAGACAAACATCGACAGCCCCCAGACGGCCAGGAGCATCAGCAGCATACCCCCCAGAAGGAGGTATCGCTTCCGGAGCTTCCAGAGGAGAAAAGGGACGCCCGTCTTTTTTACCTCACTGATTTCAAATCCGGCTTTATCGGCCAGCAACCGGAGCTTGCGGAACCCGTCAACGTGCATGGAGATATGTACCGTCGTAGGAGAAAACCGCTCCAGATCCCAAAACTCGATATCATTCCGCGCGCAGATATTGACAAGCCGCTCCGGATACGGGCATTCCACCCGGACGCGGATATTTCCCCGCACATAGTTGACCGCCTTTTTCATTGTTAACCCTCCATTGTGCGAAATTCCTTTCACACTGTCATCGGTTATTCAAATTCGATACTTGAAAAAAAGCCCCTGATCAGTATTTCCTGCGCGCTCATTGAAATGATATCCAGCCCGTCGCCGCGGATTTTGAGGATGAGGGCGCCTCCGTTCACCGCAATGAGGCTGCCGTCGTACTCCAGTATCCCCTTATGGCATTCGATGTGGAGCTTTCTGTTGCCGGTGACCGTCAGCTTCGGGAGGCCGGCCAGTACCTCTCCCGGCAGGTCAAATGTCTCGATGGCGCGGTCAAGCAGGCTTTTTTTATTGCTGTCCGTATTCATGCTCTCGCCTCCCCTGATACGTTATATTTATGCGCGTCAAGGAAAAAATACGCCCCTCAGAGCATATGCATTTAGACAGGAGATAATAGATGACCTGCTTTGATAGACGGAGGATTTCATGCGTAAGCTCAGGTTTCACAGAAGGGTTTTTGACGCACTCATATGCCTGGCGCTGTTCGCCGCAATCGCGGCGCTTGTCCTGTTCCCGAAGGAAACCATCGCGGCGGCATCAAACGGCCTGACCCTCTGTCTGAACGTCATCATACCGTCGCTTTTCCCCTTCTTCGTCCTGTCGACGCTCATTGTACAGCTGGGGATCGCCCGTTATTTCGGCAAAGTGCTGGAGCCTGTCATGCGTCCTCTTTTCAATGTGGGCGGCGCGTGCTCCACGGCCTTCGTGATGGGCTTTATCGGCGGATATCCCGTGGGAGCAAAAACGGTCATCGCACTTTATGAAAGCGGCAGTTGCTCGAAGGTGGAGGCTGAGCGCCTGCTGTCCTTCTGCAACAACTCGGGCCCGGCTTTCATTCTGGGCGTCGTTGGCGCCGGCGTCTTCTCCAGCAGCGCCGTCGGCCTTCTCCTCTACCTGACCCATACGCTGGCCTCCATCTGCGTCGGCCTTATCTTCCGCCGCTGGGGTAAAGGCAACAGAAAAGACAGCCTGTCCCGCTTGCCGGAGACGGCTGCCCGCCGGTTCACGCCCGCCTTCGTTGATTCCGTTAAATCGGCTTTTCAGACGACGCTCAACATCTGCGGCTTCGTCATCTTCTTCACCATCTTCATTAAGCTGCTCTTTTTGTCCGGCCTCCTGCCTTTGATCGCGTCTGGAATCGGCGCGGTGTTTACGCCCTTCGGTTTTGACAAGGCTTGGGCGGAAAGGCTTTTAACCGGTCTTATCGAGCTGACCAGCGGCGTCTGGAGCCTCCAGGGCGCCGCCGGCGAGCTGTCCCGCTCCATGGCTATGGCCGCTTTCATGCTGGGTTGGGCCGGCCTCTCCATCCACTGCCAGGTGCTCTCCTTCATCGGCGACAGCGGCCTGAGTGTCCGCACCTATATTTACGGTAAAATTCTTCAGGGCAGCATCGCTGCCGTCTTCGCCTACTTCATCCCCCGGATCTTTATCTTCGACCTGCCCGCCGCCGCCTATCTGGCCCGCCAGGTCACCGCCCTGGCCTCCGTCAGCTTCACCTCCGCCGCCCTCATCTCCTGCCTCTCCGCATTTCTGGTGATGATCCTGTTTATACTCGGCGCGAGAAAAGCCATGATGCGCAGAGGCAAATACGCCATAAAAAAGAAGGCGCCCCGGTGAGAGGGCGCCATTCCTGAATATTTTACAAATCGGCAAAATGCGCGCATTGCTGCAAGGTTTTCAGCTTTTGAATCGTTTATTGAATAGTAGACAACAATTGGAACAGGGTGTGTGATGCGGGATGCCTCAGTACAGACTTGTAAAAATATCATTATCTGGAAGATGCAGTATCATTTCAAACAGCCAAAGCATTGATGATTTAACTGCTGTCTGCATTGAGGTCATGAAAAAGAATCCCGGGTATGATTATGGCATCGTCGATGAAGACGGTTACTTTTTATGGCCTGACAAATACAAGAAACCGGCACAAAGGGATGGTCCTTCCGTGCTGAATTCGCTACTTAATACGTAGTCTATCAGCTTTATGATATGGATACGGCAAAGGACGACTATATCCTCTGCTGGGGTAACCGTATCGTCTATATCGATTTTAAAGAAATCCCAACCTCAGAGCAGAGCGCAGTCGCATCGGAGAAACTGCGCCGCTGAATAAAGGGCGCCGATCTCTCGGCGCCCTGCTTGTATGGCTGTGATATGTAGATTATTACGGTGTCGGCGCTGTTGTATAGGCGGTGTCAGCATCACGCATATCAATGATGGGGCTGCTGTCGCCCTGGACCATCGGAAGCTTGCCGTCCCATTTCTCGATTTTCTGGTATTCCAGATACGCCTCGGCCTGGGCCAGCTGCTTCTGGATGATCTCGATGGCATAGGCTTCGGCCTCGGCCTGGGCCTTCGTGGCGTCGGCCTGGGCTTGGGCGTTGACCACCTTCTGCTCGGCCTCAATCTTGATGCGGTTTAAGTCCTGCTGGGCCTTCAGCGCCGCCTGCTGGGCCGTCTGCTTGGCT
>JAAYBH010000283.1 GCA_012718935.1 Clostridiales bacterium | reverse complement strand
TCGAGCCGGTACTCGATCTTACCGGCCTTGATCTCCTGAATGGCCTGAGCCAGGTTCGGGGTGACCGTGCCGGCCTTCGGCGTCGGCATAAGGCCTTTGGGGCCGAGGACCTTACCCAGGCGGCCCACGATGCCCATCATATCGGGCGTGGCGACGACCACGTCGTAATCGAAGAAGTTTTCCTTCTGGATCCTGTCCACCATATCCTGGGCGCCTACATAATCTGCGCCGGCGTCAAGGGCTTCCTTCTGGCGCTCCTCTTTGCAGAAAACGAGAACCTTGCGGGTTTTGCCCGTGCCGTGGGGCAGGACGATGGCGCCGCGGACCTGCTGGTCGGCGTGACGGGAGTCGACGCCGAGCTTGATATGAAGCTCGACCGTCTCGTCGAACTTGGCCTTCGACGTCTTGATAACAAGGCCAAACGCTTCGGCCGCATCGTATAACTGTGTTCTGTCAACGAGCTTGACACTCTCTTTGTAATTTTTTCCTCTGAACATCCCTTAGCCCTCCGTAACGACAATGCCCATGCTGCGGGCGGATCCTGCGACCATACTGATTGCAGCTTCAAGGCTGCCGGCATTCAGGTCGGGCATCTTCATTTCGGCGATCTTTTTAACCTCAGACTGTGTAATACTCGATACCTTGTCGCGCTGGGGGACGCCGGAGCCCTTTTCAATGCCGCAGGCCTTCTTCAGAAGGTCGGAGACGGGAGGCGTCTTTGTGATGAATGAGAAGCTCCTGTCGGAGTAGACCGTGATGACGACGGGGATCGTCATGCCGATGTCGTTCTTCGTACGCTCATTGAATTCCTTTGTGAAAAGGCCGATGTTGACGCCGTGCTGGCCAAGCGCCGGGCCCACCGGGGGTGCTGGCGTCGCTTTGCCTGCGGGTATTTGAAGCTTAATAAGTCCTGTTACTTTTAGTGCCACTGTGTGGACACCTCCTATATAAGATGTGGTGATGCCCCAGCGCGATGCTGCAGGCATCTTGGCGGAACAAGCCAATTTGCTTTGCAAATTGGCTGCCAAATAGCTTCGCTATTTGAAGCAGTCATCTGCTTAGCTGTGAGATTGGCTGCCAAATAGCTTCGCTATTTGAGACAGTCAACTGCTTAACCCAGACCGGTTCCTCCCACGCAAACGGTGTTGCCGTTTTTTGCGATGTTGCGATATCTCTTACTACTTGACCGCTTCGACCTGATCAAAATCGAGATCGACCGGTGTTTCACGCCCGAACATGGAAACGATGACGCGCACTCTGCTCTTGTCGGTTTCAATTTCCTCGACAGTGCCGAGAAAACCGACGAGCGGGCCGTCAATTATTTTGACAGTGCTGCCGACTTCATAACCCACGATGATCTCATGCTTCTCAATACCCAGCGACATGATTTCATCCTCAGTCAAAGGGATCGCCTTGTTGGCAGAGCCGACGAAACCTGTCACACCGCGCACATTGCGGACAAGATGCCAGCTTTCGTCGGTCATGATCATTTTAATGAGGACATAGCCCGGAAAGGTTTTTCTTTCAACCGTCTTGACCTGAGAGTCGTGAACCTCGGTGACGGTCTCCATTGGAATCTTCACTTCCAGGATCAGATCCTGCATCTTCCTGTTTTCGGCGGCCTTCTCTATAGTCGCCGCAACGGCGTTCTCATAACCGGAGTATGTGTGGACGACATACCATCTTGCCTCGTCCATATCCGTCAGGCCCCCCCGAGCTTAATGAGCAAACCGAAGATATTCACGCCGGCCTGGTCGACAACCCAAATCACGGCGCTTGATATGACAACGATAACCAGAACGATGACCGTGTTGTTCAGTATCTGCTTTGGTGTCGGCCAAACGACCTTCTTCAGCTCGCTCTTCATCTCGCGGAACCATTTGGTTAAACGGTTTTTACGCTTTTTCTTTTCCTTTTTTCCCTTGCTTTTCGTTTCCGGTACTTTGACATCCGGCTGGTCCAGCTTTTCTTCTGACATCAATACACGTCCTTTCCTTATGATGTAAGGTTACTTCGTCTCGCTGTGGACTGTGTGTTTGCGGCAGAAGCGGCAGAATTTGTTCATTTCCAGCTTTTCCGGTGTGTTCTTTTTGTTCTTCATCGTGTTGTAGTTTCTCTGCTTGCACTCATTACACCTGAGAACAACCTTAACGCGCATATCGGCACCTCCATTTATGTTTGCCTCCCTGTTTGAAATTGACAGATAAGGATTTAAGCCGGGCTTGCTTGAAGCCAAGGCTTGATTTCACACGTAAAATAAACCCATCTGCCGACAGGTAAAGTGAGTATATCACAGGAAATACGCTGAGGTCAACAATTATTTCGATATAATGAAGAAAAGAGCGGCCGCAATACGGCCGCCCGGATACACTTGCGCTGTTATTTCCCCTTTAAAAATGCCTTGACCTCGTCCAGATCAAAGCAGGGACGGACGCTAAAGTACTGTTTCAGCTCGCCGGTTTGGGATTCAAGTTCATTTTTGAGGGTATTATCCCTATCGATGATAAAGAAGACATGCTCACAGCCGGTGCGGCGGGCCAGGGGAATGAAGACGTCGAAAATCCACTGGAGGTCTGCCGGATCGTCTTCAAAGCCGTCGCGGGTATCGGCGACGAAATTGCAGCAGGGATGTTCGTTCATTTTGTTGACGGCGAAAATCAGCGGCTTTCTGTAATCCTCGCCGCTGCAGAATTTTTTCCAGGTGACAAGGACCACGTTCAAATCGTCAAGGTATCTGACATTGCAGAATTCTGATTCGTACATTTGTGCACCCCTTTGTATATTCTGTTACCTGTAATTTATCACAAACCCGATGGCGTGTAAAGACTAAGCGTTGCCCGCGGATGAAATATGGTATATGATTCACTGAGAGTTTGTTTAAGGATGGAATGTTATGAGCGGTAAAAAGATTAAAATACTGAAAAACGGGCCTTATCTCGTCACTGGCGGCGTCCCGATATCGGAAAAGGTCATAACGCTGGCAGGAAATCATTATATCTACGAAGAGGGGCGGCCGCTCCCCCAGGCTGGGACATATACGCTGTGCCGGTGCGGCAAATCCTCCAACCCGCCGTTTTGCGACGGAACCCACACCCACGACGGTTTTGACTGCGAAGAGACGGCCTCTATGGCGCCCTACGCCGAGCGGGCGGAGACGCTCCGGGGACCGGGGCTCGACCTTATGGACGACGGTCGCTGCGCCTTCACCCGTTTCTGCCACCGGGAGAAAGGCGACGCGTGGGAGCTGCTGAAGCTGACGGATGACGAAAAGGACCGGAGCGAGGTCATTATTGCCGCCAGTGAATGCCCCGCTGGGCGGCTCACCGCCGTTACAAAGAGCGGGGAGCTCATCGAGCCTTATTATGAACCGGCCATCGAGGTCCTGCAGGAC
>JAAYBH010000282.1 GCA_012718935.1 Clostridiales bacterium | reverse complement strand
GAACCAAACCATTGCGCCCAGCGAAAGGACGATCAGAATAAGGCTTGAGAAAATCAGGATGACAGCAAAAAAATCGTGCTTTTGCGAAAATGTAAACTCGCCGAAGAGGGCGCATTTGACGAGATACTCCCACAGCCTGAAGTCGTCGTACGGATTGCAGTAGACATGGCGCAGCATATCCGGTAGGGAAAAGGCTAAAAAGCGCCGGGCAAAGGTGACGTCTCCCACGTAGAGCGCGCTCTCCGGCGACATTTTCGCCACGTATCCCAGCGGTTGTCCCAATAGCTTCAGGTTACGGATATGATACCATAAACCCAGTGGAATGCAAAGTACGGCAAAGGCGGAAAATTGATAAAACAGTCCTGCCGCTTGTTTTTCCCTGATTTTTCGGATAAGGACGGCAAGAAAAACGGCCGCCGTGAAGACGGCGACCAGCGCGCCGGAGAATTTTGTGCTCATGGCGCTGCCGATAGCTAGTGCCAGCAGGAGTATATTTTTATAGGAGGGGTCCTTATACCAGCGGACGGTATACAAAAAAGCCGTCATCATGAATAAAATCATGAGCATGTCGTTATTGACGCTGGCCGACAGCAGGATAAATGTGGGGTGGAAGGTGGCGACCGTTACCGCGACGACCTTTGCACGCCGCGACAAGCCGAACTCGTCAAAAAGACGGCAGCTGACGATGAGCAGCGCGCAGGAAGCAAAGCAGGGAATGAGTCTGGCCGCGCCAAAAATCGTGTCGATATCGTTGGCGCCTGACAGAAGAGCGTATACTTTGGCGGCGAGTGCCCCCGCGATATGGGCAAACGGCGGATGGTAAAACTGGTTTCCGTATGACGAGGGCAGGCCTTCCAGATTGTAAAGCCGGACCATATAACCGAGATGCCCGTAACCCTCCGGCGTGCCCACATCGTGGCCGCGGATAAAAAAAGGCGTGTATAGCATATAACCGAACCGCAGCACGACGCCTACAAGAATGATGAATATCATCAGCCTTCCGGCTGTCATCCTCCGCCGGAGCGTGACAACCAGCGCGGCTGCCAGAAGAACGGCCAATAGAGCCGCCATCATCAGCCGGACATTGGCATCCCCGTCGTAAGGGTCGGTGGCGTAAGCGACAGCACCGCTTGTGCCGTGCAGGGCAACGAAGGGGGAGAAGATCAGATAAAAAATGAAAAGCATGGCAAAAAGCCAGATATACGCTTTGAAGCCGCTTATCATCCGCACATAAGGGCTTATGTCATCCAACCTGTTGTCCTGCACCGGTGATGCTCCTTTATCGTCATTTTTGTCGCAACCATTCCAAGACAATCTAATTTTATCGTATAATTTGTCAATAATTATGAACAAATTGTGAACAATAGCGGCTCGGCAAATGGAAAAATAATCGTCTCTCGACACAATGCAATAAAAAAGCCGAAACATTTGCTGTTATTATTGTATTACCCATGGCACATAAAGTATAATTATGCCGGAACACGGATTCATATTATCCGGTTATCTTGCTTGGAGGATCATCATGAAAAAGCGTATCATCACCGCCGTTCTCATATTCGTGCTTGTCATCGGCCTGCTGCCTCTCACCGCGGGAGCGGCTGGCGGCTTGTCGAATTTTTCCAGAGTCGCCGCCTACAAAAGCGGTCAGTTTCCGGATCTCCGGACATCGGATTGGTACGCGCCGTATGTTCAGGCTGCCTATGAATACGGGCTGGTAAGCGGTAAGCCGTCGGGTTTGTTTGACCCTCATTCGCATATGACGCTGGGCGAGGCGGTAAAGCTGGCAGCACTCCTCCACAGTATATATTATTCGGGTTCCGCCGACTTCTCAAACGGGACGCCCTGGTACAGGACCTACGCGGATTACGCGCTGGAAAGCGGCATCCTCACCTCGGACTATCCGGATTACACGACGATGGCCACGCGCTCCGAATTTGCTGTGATTCTGTCAAAAGCGCTGCCTGCGGAGGCGTTATCCGTCAGAAACGTCATCGAGGACAATGCGATTCCCGATGTCCCCATGGGATTCAGCTACAGCCCGGCCGTGTACAGCCTATACAGGGCGGGTGTGCTGGCCGGCTGCGACAAGGCTGGGTCGTTCCATCCGAACGATTACATAGAAAGAGGCGAGGTCGCCGCCGTCGCCGTCCGTATGGCGAACGCCGCCTTCAGGCAGAACGTATCGCTCCGTCTTGAGCTGACGAAGGAACAGATTTTCAATATGTGCGCGCCGGCCGTCTTTTATATCGAAATTTTTGATATCAAGGATACCAGAATAAAGACAGGCAGCGGCTTCTTTATCGACAGCAGCGGTCTTGCCGTCACCAACTACCACGTGATCGAAGGCGCAGCCAGAGCCGTTATCACGGCGGCCGACGGCAAGGAATACAACGTTGCCGGCCTGTATGATTACAGCAAGGGAGGAGACCTGGCGCTCATCAAGGTCGACGGCGCGGAATTCCCGTATCTCCGCCTGGCGGATTCCGACAAGGTGTTGACAGGGGCCAGCGTTTATGCTATCGGCAGCCCATTGGGTTTCAAAAACAGCTTTTCAGCCGGGATCATCTCCAGCGCCTCGCGCGCGGTGGAGGGGATGACCTTCATACAAACGACCGCCGCCATATCCTCAGGCAGCAGCGGCGGCGCGCTTCTGGACCGGACCGGCAGGGTCATCGGCGTGACGACGGCGACGGCTGTAAACGGGCAGAACATCAACCTCGCGCTTCCGATCAATCAGGTGAATGCATTCAAAAAAACCGAGATTGTCACGCTTCGATCGATTCTGCCCGATATCCGATATTACGACGGCCATTTTCCGATGCCCGACTTCGGCGCCTTTGCAAAAACGCCTGTTTTCCACACGGAGACCGTCGGCGACACCGCGGTTTATTATTACCGGGTCAGCGACCTCCCCATGACAATCGAAAACGCTTTTGAGGGCTATGTCAGGCTGCTGGAGCAAAATGCCTTCTCGTTTTACGGCTATGCCATCGAGGAAGGCCGGATCATCTCCTATTACATCAACAACGCGTACAGCCTGCTGGCGACGTTCGGCGAAAAGGATTATAACGGCATAAATTGCATCCGTGTTCAGGTGATCGGGGGAATATAAGGGTAAAATGGTGCAGAAAAAGGCGAATTTCCTAAAATTCTTGACAATTTGCAGGATAAGGTATACATTTAGTTTAGATAACCAGATTCTAAAGCAGGGGAGGAAAGCTGCATGAAGATCTTAAATGATTCGAAGACCCCAGGTTTGGTTCCCGAGAAGAATGAGACGCAAGGCCGTGTTTCGAAGAAACAGGGCTCTGAAAAGAGCGCGCCTGTTCTCCCTGCTGCCGACGAGTTGGAACTGACAAGCAGGATGGCGCCGCCTGTCAATCAGATGCGCGAGACTGAAATCGCCAACACCGCCGCCGTCGAGTTCGACGTGAGTGAAGTGCCCATGATGAAAATGAAGCTGGCGTCGCTCAACAACTACATCCTCAGCCACACCGCCGAGGCCCTGTCCGCCCAGGCCAACCTGAGCGCCGCAACTGTCGCCGGCCTCATCGGCTGAGCAGAATCACATCGCCGGGCGGGTTTCGCTCCCGCCGATATCGCGACAACAAATCCCTCCGACTTGGCGTCGGAGGGATTTCTGCGTCAATGGCTTATTTTTGGGTGCACTCGTTGAAGTTGCTGCGCTATTATTGCAGTATCCCCCGCCGGAGGCGGGGGATACTAGCTCTTATTTGGCGATGCACTCGTTGAAATTGCCGCGTTTTGTATATGTCGTGTGCAGGAGGTGGTGGGAGACGTGGCCGCAGGGCTCGTGGAGGAAGTCCTTGTAGAGGGACTGGACGCTGGGATTCTCGTGGGATTTGCGGAGAACCTTGCTCTCGTCCTCGTCGTAGATGGCCTTCATACGCCGGGCTTTGTAATCCTCCGGCTTACCGGCCATACGGGGCTGTCCGCCGCCGTTGATGCAGCCGCCGGGGCAGCCCATGATTTCGATGAAATGATAGGGGCTTGTGCCGTCCTCAATCTGCTTCATGAGGACATCGGCGTTCTTCAGACCGCTGGCGACGGCGATGCGGGCGGTAACACCTTCCAGGAATTTGTATTCCGGCTTGACATTTTCGAATGTAACCGACGCTTCCTTGATGTTGTCGAGGCCGACGATCGGTGTGACGTGCAGCCCGTCGAAGGGGAGCTCGCGCCCCGTCGTCAGCTCGTAGACGGTGCGCAGCGCCGCCTCCATAACCCCGCCTGTGACGCCGAAGATATCGGCGGCGCCGGTGGAGAAGCCCAGTGGGTCGTCAAACGT
>JAAYBH010000281.1 GCA_012718935.1 Clostridiales bacterium | reverse complement strand
GTTGTATCATAGTTCACAGGAAGCCTGTATATGATATGATACCCAATTTCCGTCTCGACAATATCACTGAGCTGGCCGATTTCCAAAGCGGCTGCTGCTTCATAAAAAGCGGTTACCATGTCGCCTTCCTGATACAAATACCCCTGAGGGAATTCGGCCAATCCGCCTTTGTCCTCACTTTTGGCAAACATGAGCTCGTCAAAAAAGGTGCCAAAATCGCTGCCGGTGTAGGTTTTCAGCTGGTTGAGGATTTCTTCGGCTTTTTCGAGGACTACCACCTTTTCTGTGTCTGACATCGGTTTTTCACTGCCGGTATCATCCATTATGGCTGTTTTTAACAGAATGTGTTTTGCCATATAGAAACCGTCTTCAGCCGTGCTGTCGGCGACCTCCGCGTCAGTCAGCCTGTTCCCGTTTTCCCCGTACAGCATCACAAAGCATGCATTTTTCAGGTAAGGCATCTCTTGAATCTTCAGAAAAAGCTCTTTCGTTCCATATTCAGCCTCAATCTGCGTTATAAGTGCCTCTTCGCCGCCGACAGATTCCGCTTCTGCGTCCCATGCAGCCTGTATGAGGCTCAGGTCCTCCTCTGTAATTGAAGCGCCGATCTGGACAGCGCCGTAATCGATAGCGGCGTTATTTATGATGTAAGTGATGATATTACCGAGGACATAGTCCTCATACGACGTGCCGTCGGAGTAATCCGCCGACCAGCTCGTTATACCGACGCCGTTCTGCTGCATATAAGTGATAAATGCATAAATGTAGTAATAAAGCTCGTCCCAGGTCACATCAGTTCCGTCGACTGTCATCATGACGGTTTTTGAATCGAAAGCCGCACGAGCTCCCTCAAAGTTAAGCATTGCCGGCTGCGGCGTCCCGGCCGCACCTTCCGTGATGACCGGGTCATTGATGACCGGGTCATTAATGACAGCGTCATCGCTGACAAAGGGCGATTTTACCGCCTGGCGGCAGCCTGTCAACACCGCCGAAGCAATGAGCATGCACAACAGCAGTGCTGTTATTCTGAATAATTTCATATGATCCTCCGATATTTCGAATTATTGAGCGTTTTTATAGTCACGGACGAATTTTGTCGCTTCGTCGACAATCCTGGATGAGCGCAATTTCAGAGAAATTACCGGAACGGCGCCGGCTTCGACTCTGAGGCATCCTTTGTATTCCTGTTTGCTGTATAAAGCCGAAATTCGGTTCATATCGAATTCCGCCAGCCTTAGGCGCAGAAATCCGGCTTTCTGCGAAATCTCCGATATGCCGGCAAGCGTTGCTTCCCCGCGCAGCAGCGCGATCGAGATGAGCGCGACGACCTCCTTCGGAGGGTCGCCATATCGGTCGATGAACTCGGCAATCATTTCGTCGGCGTCCTCCTCCGTCCGTATGCGGGCGATACGGCGGTACAGATCCATACGCTGCTCCCCGGAAGGCACATATTTCTCCGGGATATTGGCCGACACGGACAGGTCGGCAGCGCAGTCCGTCCGTTTTTCCGGCTTTTCGCCCTTTTCTTCAAGCACAGCCTCCTCCAGCAGCTTCAAATACATGTCATAGCCGACGCTCATCATATGCCCGGACTGTTCGGCGCCAAGCAAATTACCCGCGCCGCGGATCTCAAGATCGCGCATGGCGATTTTAAAGCCGGAATTGAATTCGGCAAATTCGCGGATGGCCGAGAGCCTTTTTTCGGCAATTTCCGTCAGGACCTTTCCCTGCCGGAATGTCAGATAGGCAAAAGCGCGGCGCGGCGAACGCCCGACCCGGCCCCTGATCTGATGCAGCTGTGAAAGTCCGAGCTTATCGGCGTCCTCGATGATCAGGGTGTTGACGTTAGGTATGTCAATACCGGTTTCAATAATTGTTGTACAGACAAGTACCTGTATATCACCGGCTGACATTCTTTCCATGACGTCACCGAGCGAATCCTCGTCCATCCGGCCGTGAGCGACGGCGAGTGTGACTCCCTCCAGCATGGAGGACAGGCGCGACGCTGTCCTTTCAATATTATCCACACGGTTGTGGATATAGTAAACCTGCCCGCCGCGGGATACCTCGCGCCGGATGGCGTCGCACAGGAGACTCCAATCGTGCTCCAGGACATATGTTTGAACGGGCTGCCGGTCTCTCGGCGGCTCTTCTATCGTCGACATGTCCCGAATACCAGACAGCGCCATATTCAGCGTTCTCGGGATGGGCGTCGCGGACAGCGTCAGAACGTCGACCTGCCGCGATATCTCCTTTAAGCGTTCCTTGTGGGACACGCCGAAGCGCTGTTCCTCGTCCACAATCAAAAGCCCGAGCTTCCTGAAGACAATGTCTTTCTGCAGCAGGCGGTGGGTACCGATCACAACATCCACCGCGCCGCGCTCAATCTCTTTTGCGGCGCTTTTGATCTGCGCCGGTGACCGGAACCGGCTGAGCACCTCTATTTTGACGGGATATCCCGCGAATCGGCGCATCGCTGTTATATAGTGCTGCTGCGCAAGCACGGTTGTCGGCACGAGAATTGCGGCCTGATACCCGTCAAGGACACATTTCATCACAGCCCTCAGGGCGACCTCGGTTTTACCATAGCCAACATCGCCGCAGAGGAGACGATCCATCGGGACTGGGCGCTCCATATCCGCCTTAATCTCAATAACGCTGCGAATCTGGTCGTCCGTCTCCTGATACCCGAACCGTTCCTCGAATTCGGTCTGCCAGACGGAATCGTGAGCAAAGGCGTGGCCTTTCAACTTCTGGCGTTCGGCGTACAGCCCGATGAGCTCTTTTGCCATCTCCCTGGCCGCGCTTTTGGCGCGTGTTTTAACTCTCGTCCAGTCGGCGCCTCCCATTTTTGAGAGCTTGATCGGTGCATCTTCTCCGCCGCCGATATATTTGGATATCAGATCCAGCTGCGTTGCCGGAACATACAGGCTGTCAGTTCCAGCATATGCGATCTTTACATAGTCTTTTTCGATGCCGTCCACCGGCATTTTGAAAATTCCCACAAAGCGGCCGATTCCATGGTGCTCGTGTACGACCAGGTCGCCGGGGGACAGGTCGGTGAAGCTCTGCAGCCGTTCTCTGTTGGACGGGAGTGTTTTCCGTTTTCTCCTCAGTGAAACAGGCTCCACAAACTGTCCCTCTGTAATGACGGCAAGTTTGGCACCGGGGTACTCCATGCCCGCAGACAGCGCGCCTGTTGTGATAACGCAGCCGCCGTTTTCAGGCAGCTCCTTCAGGATAAAATCAACCCCGACGGCAATATTCCGCTCTCTGAGGTAATCAGACAGGATTTTTGCGCGTCTCTCGTCATGGCTTAAAACGACGGTTATATACCCTGAGCCGGCATAATGGGCGATATCACCCGCAGCCGTCTCCATGCTCCCCCCGTAGGACGGCAGCTGTTTTGCCGAAATATTGATTATATCCCTCGGGCGGAGCGGATATTTACTGCCGGTAAAGCTGTCGGCCATTACAACCGGAAAGTTTTCAATCTTGCTGCAGAATTCTTCCCAGCTCAAAGCAAACCGGACAAGGCTGCTGTCGATGATTCCGGCTTCAAGAAGCGTCCGGCAGTCCTCGCCCAGCTGCCAGAGAAAGTTTTTCGATCTTTCCGCAATCCGCGCCGGATCGCTCATAAAAACAAGCGCCGAGTCCCCGATGTAATCAAGCGCCGAGGACATCGGGTAAATCAGCTCCATATACTTATCAGCTGCTGGAAATGTCCGCCTGTTTTCCAGGCGTTCGATATCGTGTGCAATATTTTTCCTCAGCTCGGCATTTCCGGACTTGCGCCGTTCTAGAGTCCGCAGCAAATCGGCCAGTGCGTTTTTCAAGCCTTCCTCGCCCGATCCCCCATCCCCGTTATATAAGGTCGCCAGCGTTTCTGTGGACGGCAGAATCAGCGCCGATTCGACCGGGCTCGATCGCCTTTGCGAGGAAATGTCAAAGGAGCTGATGGAGTCGACCTCGTCCCCGAAGAACTCGCATCGGAACGGCTCATCGTCAGACGGGGAAAAGAAATCAAGTATGCCGCCTCGCAGGGCAAATTGGCCGGAACCCTCTACCTGCTCGAACCGCCGATATCCGCTCTTCAGCAGCGTGTCGACGACTGCTGTCAAATCATACGTATGCCCTGTCTTGATCTCCAGCACCGCGCTCTCCATCAAGGCGCCCGGCATTGTCCTCATCAGCAAACCGTCTATCGTTGTTACGACAAGGGGGGCAATTCCGCAGCGCATCTGATAAAGCGTGCGCAGCCGGCGCTGCTCCAGCTGTCTTGACACGCCTTCGGCGTTATAAAAGGTGAATTCTCTGCCGGAAAGGAGAACAGCCTGTTCCGATGTGAATGCTTCCAGGTCCGCAGCTGCCCGTCTCATTTCCGTCTCATCGGCGCAGATCATTACGACAGGGCGGCCTGTCAGGCTGCGGAGCGTCGCTGCGGCATGGGCTCGATGAATACCATCAAGTCCCGATACAACGACGGGACAGCCGCCGCCTTCAATCCTGGCGGCGACCTTCCCGTAACCTATTTCATTGATTAAGGATGTCGTTAAAGCGCGCATTTGTCATCTGCCAATCTGTCATAATTTTCCATCAAGCTAAAACAGTATTACCCCGATATCCGTTGATATCGGGGTCTGTATCAAAGCTCTGCGAGCCCTGCAGTGTTTCACGTGAAACATTGCATTCTTTTACAGCGGTTTTTTCTCGAGCTTTGCATACCGCCTTGGATAGCCGGCCGGCGTGGGGCTCGTTTTGCGAATCTTGACAGCGCGATGCACGACGTTAACACCCGGGATCTCATAATCTGTAACGCTCTCCACCGCGGCGCCCAGGATTTTCAACGCGTTTTCCGCTTCTCTGATTTCCTCGTCGGAGTCGGTTCCCTTCATGGCTATAAACACGCCGCTTGTCTTAACAAAAGGCAGACACAGCTCCGCGAGGGTGTTGAGACGGGCCACGGCGCGGGAGACTCCAAAATCGAATTGCCCGCGCAATTCCGGCAGATGCGCGGCTTCCTCGGCGCGGGCGTGCAGGCATTGAATATCCGGCATCAACAGCAGCGTGCGCAGCTCCTCCAGAAAGGCGACCCTTTTCTGCTGTGAGTCGAGCAGTGTAAGACAGACGCTCGGCTCCGCGATTTTCATCGGCACGCCGGGGAAACCGGCTCCGCTGCCGATGTCAATGACCGATTTGCCGGCAAAATTATCGATTGTCAGAAGCGCCAGACTGTCGAGGAAATGGAGCGCCGCCACATCCTCCTCACCAGCGATGGCCGTCAGGTTCATCACACGGTTTCTTTCCTCGAGAAAAGTGTAATACCGGCGGAACAATTCAAGGGCTGGTTCGCTCAGTGATATATTCAGTTTTTTTGCACCCTGAATCAGAATATTCCTCATGTTCCGTTACTATCTGTCCCTTTGCTCTTGCAGGATATCCCGGATCTCGGAAAGAAGCTTCTCCTGGTTTGTCGTTACCGGCGGCTCAGCCGGTTTTTCTTCCTGATTTCTCTTGAACCTGTTGATTGCCTTTACAATGAGAAATACAGTAAAGGCGATAATCAGGAACTCGATGACGGTGTTAATAAAAACACCTAGATTCATATTTATAGGCTCCGGCTGATTAAAAAACCTGGGGAGCTCTATAGTCCAGCTTTTAAAGTTAATGCCCCCCAATAACATACCGGCAAAGGGCATAATGATGTCATTGACGACTGAAGAAACGATTTTAGAAAACGCCGCGCCGATAATCACGCCAACTGCAAGATCAATAAAATTTCCCTTAATAGCAAACGCTTTAAACTCGCCGATATACTTTCTCACAATGGCTCCTCGCTCCTCCGAATTATTTAATGCGCTCTAATCCGCCCAGGTATCTGCGGAGGACCTCCGGAATGATGACGCTTCCGTCCTTCTGCTGATTCTGTTCGACTAGTGCGGGAAGAATGCGGCTTGTAGCAAGGCCAGAGCCGTTAAGTGTGTGAACAAATTCCGTTTTACCTGTGGATTCTCTCTTAAAGCGTATCGCGCCGCGCCGGGCCTGATAATCCCGGGCGTTGGAAACGGAGGATACCTCTTTAAACCCTGCCATGGACGGAATCTGGATTTCGATATCGTAGGTACGTGCCATCGACGCCGAGCAGTCCCCCGCCGCCAGCTTCACTGTTCTGAAGTGGAAGCCGAGTCCTCTGACAAGCGCCTCCGCCTTACCCACAAGCTCATCAAATGCCTCGTCCGATTGTTCCGGTTTTGTATACTGTACCATCTCGACTTTATTAAATTGGTGCCCCCGGACCATTCCGCGTTCATCGGCACGGTAGGATCCCGCCTCCCTTCGAAAGCAGGGTGTATATGAGATATACTTTCTGGGTAAATCGGCTTCCGCCAGGATTTCATCGCGGTGAAGCGATACAAGAGCGGTTTCGGCTGTCGGCAGCATAAAACGGCGGCGCTCCTCCTTGTCGCTTTCAAGCCAGTAGACGTCCTCTTCGAATTTCGGGAACTGGCCGGCTGTCAGTCCGCACTCATAGCCCAGCATATGCGGCACGAATACAAGCTCATACCCGTCGGCCAGATGGGTGTCGATGAAATAATTCAGGAGCGCCCATTCCAGGCGCGCCCCCATACCGCGGTATATCCAGAATCCGCTGCCGGAGAGCTTCACGCCGCGGACATAATCAATGAGACCAAGGTTTGTACACAGGTCGACATGGTTCAACGGCTCGAAATCAAAGGCATGCTGTTCTCCGAAATAACGGACGGGCACATTATGCTCCTTCCCGCCGGGGATAAGGTCATCATCCGGCAGATTCGGGAGGCTGAGCATAAGCATGCTGTATTCGCTTTCAATCTCCCTCAGCTGTGCCTCGGAGGCCTTGATCGTCTCCTTCATATCGTTCATCTGTTTCAGAAGCGCCGATGTGTCCGCGCCGTCCTTTTTCAGCTGCGGCATCTGCTTTGAAATTCTGTTCTGTTCGGCTTTGCATGCTTCGGATTTTGAAATAAGCTCACGCCTTGATCCGTCCAGATCCAGGAGCCTGTCAACGACCTCGTCACAGTCAATTTCCCTATATTTAAAGCGTGTTTTTATTGCCTCAGGATTCTCTCGTATCAGCTTAATATCAATCATTTTCGTTCCCCTTGACCTCGTATGGATATTTTTTTGAAGTTCGTCTTTCTGCCGCCGTCGGTTTAGTGTCTTTAGCTTCTCGATATTTGCTGTGCCGTTATTGTTTTTTCATTCAGAAAGTGCGGGACGGCATTATTGCGCTGCTGTACAAAAAAAGATAACAGTATAAACAAGAGAACAAAGCCAAAAAGAACTGCAATATAGATGTAAACCGACTTTTTCAGTCTGGTTTTGTCAATCGCTTCCTGTTGCACCGATTTCAATTTTGTTCCGGAATGCATATTCCCTCTTTTACTCATTCCGCGGACTTCTCCCTTAATGCTTGATTGAGGACAGTAAGCCGAACAAGCTCTCAAAGTCCTCGCGGTCATAGTACTCAAATTCGATGCGGCCCCGACGTTTTCCCTCGACAATTTTGACACGTCGCCCAAAGGCCTTTGTCAGCCGGTTCTCCAGATCTTCGATATAGTCTACAACAAATCCATCTTTTTCAGCCTGCTTGTTCTCGGTTTTTTCCTTCTTTATTTTTTTTACAAGCTTTTCAGCGTCTCTCACAGTCAGCTTGTTCCCGACAATCGCCAGCGCGGCAGCCTGCATCTCCGCTTCACTGTCCAGTGCCAGCAGCGTCCTTGCCGAACCGACGGAGAGCTCTCCATTTTCGAGTTTTTTCAGCAGGTTCTCCGGTAAAGACAGTAATCTCAATGCATTTGCAACAACCGGCCTCGATTTTCCCACACGATGTGCAACATCCTCCTGCGTCATATGGTATTCAGTCATCAGTGTCTTGTAGCCCTGTGCTTCCTCAACGGGATTCAGATCTTCCCGCTGAAGGTTTTCCACCATAGCGAGCTCTGTTGCCTTTTTGTCGTCGGCTTCAACAATACGGGCGGGTACCTCGTAAAGACCCGCCATTCTTGATGCGCGCCAACGCCGCTCACCGGCGATAATCTGATAATACCCGCTGCCGATATTTCGGACAGTCAGAGGCTGAAGCACACCATGTTCTCTGATAGAATCTGCCAGCTCCGAGAGTCCCTCCTCGTCAAAAACGCTGCGCGGCTGATCTATTCTCGGCTCTACTTTCGAAATAGGCAAATACACAAAATCATTGGGGAACGCATCAAGCGCCGCGTCCCCAAACAAAGCTCCGAGACCTGTTCCAAGCCCCTTTTCCGCCATTTTTTTCTCCTTATCCGTTAACTGTTAGCTTTTCCGCGTTTTAATCAGCATTTCCTGCGGGGCGCCTGTTGCGCCGCATAAAGTCTTTTGCCAGCTCAATATATGTCTGAGCCCCCCGCGAGCCGCGGTCATAGACAAGAACGGGAAGGCCATGGCTCGGAGCTTCGGATATTCTAACATTCCGGGGAATCACGACATTATATACTTTAGTTTTAAAGAATTTTTTTACCTCTTCGGCCACCTGCATTGAAAAATTCGTGCGTGAATCAAACATTGTTAAGAGAACGCCCTCAATCTCAAGCGCCGTGTTCAGCGACTTCTTTGTCATCCTGATCGTCGTTATCAGGTCAGTCAGACCCTCAAGCGCAAAATACTCGCACTGGACGGGAATCAAAACACTATCCGACGCACACAAAGCGTTCAGCGTCAGCATTTCAAGCGACGGCGGGCAGTCTATAAAAATGTATTCGTAAGAGTTTTTAATTTCTCCCAGTGCCTTCTTTAAAACAAACTCCCGGGATTGCGCACCCACGAGCTCGATACCGGCGCCGGACAGTATGGCATTGGACGGCAGTACATCGCCGAATTTTGTCTTTATAACGGCCTTTTCCGCTTCCACACCGTCCACCAGAACATTGTATAAGCTCGGGGACACTGTATTTTTGTCAATGCCCATACCAGAGGTGCAATTTCCCTGGGGGTCTATATCGCATAGCAAAACTTTTCTGCCCGCCTCCTTTAGCGCGCAGCAGAGGTTGACGCAGGTTGTCGTCTTGCCCACACCGCCCTTTTGATTTGCGACGGCGATAATTTTGCCCATATTTCACCTCCTGGTGTTTTCGTTTTTCCATTATAGCATATCAGCTAACGTTTTCAAGGATAAAATGACTAAATGTTTCACGTGAAACATTTAGTCATTTAAATCGTTGAACCAAAAGTGCTTTCTTTTTGATTCTCCGCATTTCAGCTCAAAAACATATTGATATCCTCAATATTAAGATCACTGTGCAGCGACAGGTTGATTCCATATCCGATCAGCTTTGATATGTCATTGACATTTGAATCGATTTCCTTGGGTGTGACAATCATCTCCCCACCGTAACTCGACATATCTTCAGGGTTGATATCCTTGGCGCCGGACTGCTCGGCCAGATCGGCCGCTAATGTCGCTGCGTCGACAACAGTCGGCACTCCTATGGCGATGACGGGGATACCGAGCGTCTCTTTGTTTATCGCTGCCCGGCTGTTTCCGACACCCGACCCAGGGACAATGCCGGTGTCGGCCAGCTGCACCGTCCGACATATCCTGGCGAGCTTTCTTGACGCCAGAGCATCGACGACGATCACATAATCCGGCTTCAGCTTTTCCGCCACCGCTTTGATAAAGTCGGCGCTTTCTATTCCCGTTGTGCCCAGAACGCCTGACACCAGAACAGATACACGACGCATCGATCCGAACATGTCCGGCATTTTTTCAACAAGGTGGCGCGTCACCATGGTATTTTTTGCCGTTTTAGGTCCGATTGCATCCGGCGTTATGGCTTCATTGCCAAGGCCTACAACAAGGACGCTGTCATTCTCCTTCAGCTTCAGTATTCCTGAAATTTCAGATCCCAACGCTTCAGAACCTAATGTAAAGGCGTTGTCTTCTCGCTGAACAAGTCTGTCTATTTCGATCGTTATATATGTTCCAACCGGCTTGTTCAGAGCTTTCGCACCCTCGTCATCGAGTATTTCAACTGTCGTCACTTTAAAACCGTTTAAATCCTTTTCCCTGGATTTTACGCCCTTCAGCTCCGTTTGCTTTTCAGTACTTTCTTGCCATAACTCCCGCGCTTCTACGGCCAGGTCCGTCCTTCTTGTCCACATGCGTTGTCTTCCTCCTGAAAAATCATGAAAAAACATGCCCTTATTTTTAACCGATTGATGTTTGCTATACAATCTTCAACAATTTAGTCAGAATAATAAGCGTTCACCACAAATTAATACTTGCATATTAGGAAATCGTGTGATATTATTACTTTCCGCACAACATACAGTCTGTGACGTTATAGGAGGAGGTGGCTAAAGAATATGCCCAATATTAAATCCGCTGAAAAGAGAGTCCTCGTTACCAAGTCGCGCAACACCAGAAACAAGTCGGCCAAGTCTGAGCTTAAGACAAGCCTTAAAAAGTTTGAGACGGCAGTATCCGAGGGTAATCGGGAAGCAGCCGAAAGTGCCTATAAAGTTGCTGTAAAGACTGTCGATCAAGCTGCATCAAAAGGCCTTATTCATAAAAACAACGCAGCGCATAAAAAGAGCGGTCTGACTATGAAACTCAATGGTTTGGCTCAGTGATATTGCTTAACAAAAAGGCAGGGGACTCCCTGCCTTTTTTACTTTTTGCATTACTTTCTTTTTTAATTGTATGTCAACCCGAATACTTGATTTTTACGTCATTTTTTGATAAAATGATTTAAATACATCTTGCAGTTATTCTTCTGCTTGGCATGTTATATTTTACAGCGGTCAATTGATCTGGACCGTTTCTTTTTATGAATCCCCGAAAGGATTGACGTTATGAATTCAGCTGCCGACGTGTGGAATAAGGTGCTCAAGATTCTCGGTAACGAGCTGACCTCCACGGCGATAACAACCTGGTTTGACGACTGCCGGGCCGTTGAAATCGGCGATAACAGGCTTGTTATCCATACGCCGTCAAATTTTAAGAAGGACGTGATCGAAGGCCGGTTTATCGCGGCCGTCAAAAATGCGCTAAAGGAGCTTTTTTCCGGTGATTTTGAGGTGCTTGTCCTTGGGGAGGGTGAGCTGGACGGTTTCAAGCTCAAGGATGTGCAGGTAGCTGACACCTCCGAGGAGGAATTCACCTTTGAACGCTTCGTCGTGGGCAATTCAAACAAATTTGCCCATGCCGCCGCAAAGGCTGTCGCTGAAGGCCAGATCAAGAATTTTAACCCACTTTTTATATACGGAGATTCCGGTCTAGGTAAAACGCATCTCCTGCACGCTATCCGTCATGCAGTTTCAAACAAGCATCCGGATTATCATATTGTTTACGTCAAGGGTGATGATTTTACAAACGAGCTAATTTTAGCGCTCCAGGTTGGTAAGAATGTGGAGTTTCGTGAAAAATACCGCGGCGCTGATCTTTTTCTTATGGACGATATTCAGTTTATCGCCGGAAAAATTCAGACACAGGAGGAATTCTTTCATACTTTCAATACATTATACGAAGCGAACAGACAAATCGTTTTTACATCGGACCGGCCGCCCAATGAAATGACGCGTCTTGAAGACCGCTTGAAGACCCGCTTTGAATCGGGGCTTCTGGCTGATATTCAACCGCCGGATTATGAAACAAGAATGGCAATTATCAGGAATAAGGCGCAGCAGCTTGGTCTTTTTCTGCCGGATGATGTTTCAACATACATTGCAGAAAATATGACCTCAAATGTCCGACAGATTGAGGGCGCCGTTAAGAAAGTCATGGCTTACCGGGATCTTATGAATGACAGTATCACCGTGTCTTCCGTTTCAAAGGCGATCAAGGACATGCTGAAGGAAA
Organism: Clostridiales bacterium; assembly: GCA_012718935.1. GTDB lineage: Bacteria > Bacillota > Clostridia > Oscillospirales > Oscillospiraceae > Sporobacter. The sequence goes on along the minus strand of JAAYBH010000281.1, from coordinate 4,944 downwards.
AATCGGAATACATACCCGCCTCAGACCTGATCATCGATGAAACCGCAAAATTTTATTCTCTCACGTCGGATGATCTCAGAGGCCAGCGCCGCACAAGAAACACAGCCCAGGCAAGACAGATTTCCATGTATCTGATCAGAAAACTGACAAATCTTTCTTTAAAGGATATCGGGGACTTATTCGAAGGACGGGATCACACGACTGTTTTATCATCAATCCGCCGTGTCGAGGATACTATGAAAACCTCTTCTACATTTTCTCAGACCATTAAGGACATTACGGCAAACATCAATTCGAGAAACTGACTTTTCCACATGTTGTGAATTATCCTGTTTCAAAAATGTGCGTTATTTTTTCCGGCTTTCCTTTTTTACTGAAACGCAGCATTTATCCACATTATCGAGGGTGCCTTAAACTGCGCATTTATCCGCAATTTTTGCGTTTTCCACATATTTTTGTACTACTACTACTTTTACTAAAATATAATTATATTCTTTCTGTCTGTCTATTATGAATCTGTTTTTGACCGACAGAGAAAGGAACGATGGATATGAAATTTACAGTGGAGAAAAATTTGCTGCAGTCTGCTGTTGTGACAGCCTCCCGCGTCTCTGCCGTTAAAAGCGCCGTTCCGGCACTGGAGGGTCTTTTAATTGAAGCCTCGGGCGGCAATGTCAAAATATCGGGGTACGATCTCAAAACAGGAATTATCACGACCGTTCCCGCTGATGTTATAAGCGAAGGCAGCATTGTTCTCAGCGCCAGACTTTTTGGCGATATTATCCGTAAACTTCCCGATAACATAGTTTCTTTCTCCGCCGATGAAAACCTTACGTCAAAAATTGAATGCGGTATGAGTGAATTTCAGATACTTGGGACGTCGTCGGCTGACTACCCCGATTTGCCGACGGTTGATTATCAGAAGTCATTGACGCTGACTGAAAAAAATCTGAAGAACATGATCGCTCAGACAAATTTTGCAGTAAGCGATAACGAATCCCGGCCGATTCATACAGGCGCTCTTTTCGAAGCGGAAAACGGCACGCTGACGATCGTCGCGATTGACGGCTTCAGGCTGGCGCTCCGACGCGAGCAGCTGAGTAAATCCGAGCCTTCGCCGCTTAGTTTTGTTGTTCCGGGAACGGCGCTGAGCGAGGTGGAGAAAATATTGGCTGACAGCGACAATCCCGTATCCGTCATGCTCGGCTCTAAGCATATAATGTTTGTTATCAGCGGTACTGTTTTGATTTCACGGCGTTTGGAAGGCGAATTTTACAATTACAAGATTACGCTTCAGCATGTTGAGAAGTACAGACTCATTGCCGACAGGCGCGCTGTTGTGGATGCTGTTGAGCGTGTTTCACTGATCATCAGCGATAAGCTGAAAAGCCCGGTCCGCTGTACATTTGACGATGGTGTGCTCAAGCTGCTGTCCAGCACGGCGCTTGGCAGGGCAAGCGATGAATGTCCGGTAAAGGGCGACGGAGAGGGCTTGGAGATCGGTTTTAACAACAGGTATCTTCTCGAAGCGTTGAAAGCGGCTCCGGCTGACACGATACAGTTTAATATTTCATCCGGTATTTCACAGTGTACGATTGTCCCCGCCGATGGCAGCAACAATTTTTTATATATGATTCTGCCGGTCAGGTTAAAAGCAAATGAAGGTTAAAGTCAGAAAAAAAGGCGGCCAGGGCGGGACTCCCGTCTTCATTGAAGGCGATTTTATCCGGCTTGACGCACTGTTGAAATTTGCATGCGTTGCTCAATCCGGCGGACAGGCAAAGCTCCTGGTACAGGAGGGCGAAGCGGCTGTTAACGGCGTCATCTCCACACAGAGAGGGAAAAAAATACGCCCTGGCGATACAGTCACCATACAAAACAGCGTTCTGAAGATAATCGGTGCGCAAAAGGACATCAAATAATGACGGTCCATTCAATTAAGCTGGACGGATTTCGTAATTATTCGGATTTTACGGCCGAGTTTTCAGATAAGGTCAATGTAATTATCGGAGATAACGCTCAGGGAAAGACAAACCTTATCGAGGCAATTCATTTTCTGACTTCAGGCCGCTCGTTCCGTGCGAAATCCGATAAAGACCTGATTGGCTTCGACAAGGACAGCGCTTATATCGGCACACATATCCGTTCAGGCGACAGAGAACAGAAGCTGGAGGCGTATTTGTCCCGGGTCAGGCGCCGTCAGTTTCTGGCAAACAGCGTCAGGCTGCAGACAGCCGCAGAATTGTCCGGAAAGCTCCGGGCGGTACTTTTCTGCCCGGATGACCTGAATCTGATCCGGGAAGGCGCCGCCGTCAGAAGGCGGCTTATGGATATCTGCCTTTGTCAGCTCAGACCGCGGTATGCCAAAGCGCTGACGGAGTTCAACAAGCTCCTTGACCATAAGACAAGAATACTGCGCGATTATCATGAAAAGCCGTCTTTATTATACACATTGGATGATTTTGATTACCGTCTGGCTGTCATGAGTGCCGAGCTCATCCGCTTCAGAGCCGCCTTTGCCGCGCTGCTCTCAGAAAGAGCGGCCCAGGTACACACGGACTTCTCCGGTGGGGCAGAAAAGCTGAGTATCAAATACTGTACGATTAAAACAATCACGGAGACAGGCCGTCCTCCCGAAGAGCTTATAGCGCAGATTTTGGAGCATCAGCGCGAACACCGGCGGGCAGAGCTTGAATCAGGCTCTTGTATGACCGGCGCACATAAGGATGAGCTTGATATCGAAATTAACGGACGGCCTGCAAGAAGCTTCGCGTCCCAGGGACAGGCCAGAACGGCCGCACTGTCCATCAAGCTGGCTGAAAGGCAGATTCATTATGATGACAGGGGAGAATACCCGGTTTTGCTGCTGGATGACGTTCTCTCCGAACTCGATACCGGCAGGCAGGACTTTGTCTTGAACCATATCAATGAGGGTCAGGTTTTTATCACCTGCTGCGAAGATGCGAGGATCGCATCGCGAACGGGCGGAAAGGTCCATCGGATAAAGGGCGGAAGGCTCGCTGATAATATTTAACTTAAAATGAACACCTTTCTAATGGGCATATAAATTGGGCTACAATACAGAAGAGGCTGAACATTATGTATCTTCATCTTGGCCAGAACGTCGTTGTGCCGATCAACTCCGTTATCGGCATTTTTGATCTTGACAATACGACCGGCTCTCACCTGACCCGGGCTTTTTTGAATAATGCTGAAAAGGCCGGCCATATCGTGAATATTTCCGATGATCTCCCAAAGTCATTCGTTATATGCCGTGAGGGAGATAACGAAATGATCTATCTTTCGCAATTGGCGTCCACGACACTCTTAAAACGCAGCGAAACGGTCCGTTTCGATTAGAAAATATTATTAATTTTGCTATAGCCTATCCATTGGAGGAGAATTCAACATGTCTGATATGATCAACAAGATGCCGCAGGAATATGACGCATCCCAGATACAGGTGCTCGAAGGCCTGGAAGCTGTCAGAAAAAGACCTGGGATGTACATCGGAACGACATCGGCATCAGGCTTGCATCATCTTGTATACGAAATTGTGGATAACGCCATTGATGAAGCGCTTGCCGGTTTCTGTGACGATATTACCGTTATAATCGGCGAGGGAGATATTATTACCGTCATCGACAACGGCCGCGGTATCCCGGTCGATATCCAGGAGCAAACGGGAAAAAGCGCGCTGGAAGTCGTCTATACCGTTCTTCATGCCGGCGGAAAATTCGGTGGCGGAGGATATAAGGTCTCCGGGGGCCTGCACGGTGTCGGCGCCTCGGTTGTAAATGCGCTCTCTGAATGGCTGAAGGTACAGGTGCACAGAAACGGTAGCATTTATGAGATGCGCTTCAACCGGGGAGCCATCACACAGGAGTTGACAGTCATCGGCCAAACCGAAAGGACTGGTACCACAGTAACCTTCAAGCCCGACGGTGAAATCTTTGAGGAACTCGCGTTTAGCTATGAGACGCTGCTGGTCCGGATGAGGGAGCAGGCTTTTTTAAACGCCGGCCTTAAAATCAGAACAATAGACGAACGACCGGGCTCCGAGGCAAAGGATGAGATGTGCTATGCCGGCGGGATCAGGGAATTCGTCACTTATATCAATCGCAATAAGACGCCTCTGCACAACGATATCATATATCTTTCCGGATCGCGGGACGACTCCATTGCCGAGGTTGCGCTGCAGTATAACGACAGTTACAATGAGCTGATCCTGAGCTTTGCCAATAATATCCACACACCGGAAGGCGGCATGCACGAGACCGGTTTAAAGACGGCGCTCACCAGGGTTTTAAATGATTACGGCAAAAAGAACAATTTGTTGAAAAATGAGGATAAGGTTTCGGGAGAAGACTGTCGAGAGGGTCTGACGGTCGTTCTATCCGTGAAGCTTATTGACGCACAGTTTGAGGGCCAGACGAAGGCGAAGCTTGGAAACAGCGAAATCCGGACGCTTGTGGATAACATCGTCAGCGATAAGCTGATGGAGTATTTTGAGAAAAACCCGGCTGTGGCCAGAACCATTCTGGATAAGGCCATCACAGCGTCGCGCGCCAGGGAAGCGGCGAGAAAAGCCAGGGAGAACATACGGCGAAAAAATGCGCTGGAGGGCATGGCCCTGCCGGGCAAGCTTTCGGATTGCAACGAGAGCGATCCGGCTCTCACGGAGATTTATATCGTCGAGGGCGATTCTGCAGGCGGCAGCGCAAAAGGCGGCAGAAACAGCCGGTTTCAAGCAATCCTGCCTCTTTGGGGTAAAATGCTCAATGTGGAAAAGGCCAGAGCCGATAAAGTTTACGGGAACGATAAGCTGACCCCGGTGATTACGGCGCTTGGCGCCGGAATCGGCGAGGATTTCGACGCGTCCAAGCTGCGGTACCATAAGGTCATTATCATGGCCGATGCCGATGTCGACGGCAGCCATATTCG